>JAYKGU010000123.1:0-8292 GCA_035285585.1 Synechococcales cyanobacterium | reverse complement strand
CCAAAGGCGTCCCCATCCGCCACCAGAGCCTCACCAACCTGCTCACCTCCATGGCCCAGACCCCCGGCATGACCGCCCAGGACACCCTCCTCGCTGTCACCACCCTCGCCTTCGACATCGCTGCCCTCGAACTATTCCTGCCCCTCACCGTCGGCGGCACCCTGGTCATCGCCAGCCAGGACACCGTCCGCGACCCTCAGAAACTCGCCGCTCAACTGGAGCAGCACAATGTCACCCTGATGCAGGCCACCCCCGCCACCTGGCGACTTCTATTAGAAAGCGGCTGGCCAGGAAAAGCCCACCTCAAACTCCTCTGCGGCGGCGAAGCCCTGGACTTGGATTTGGCTCAGCAACTACTCAACTGTGGCCAAGAACTCTGGAACCTCTACGGCCCCACCGAAACCACTATTTGGTCAGCCGCCCTGCGAATAGAGCCATCAACCTTACAGGACGGCATCGTCCCCATCGGCAAACCCATTGCTAATACCCAGTTCTACGTCCTTGATTCCCAGCAGCGCCCCGTCCCCATCGGCGTTGCAGGCGAGCTTTACATCGGCGGCCTCGGCCTCAGCCCCGGCTATTGGAACAGGGATGATTTGACCGCAGAACGGTTCGTTAAAAGTCCGTTGTCTCCCGTAGGGGCATACGGCGGTATGCCCAATGCAGGGTCTTTGCCTCATGACCGACGTGTTGCACTGGGCGCAGAGCCTTGCGCCCCTACCGGGGTGGTTTTGTATCAATCGGGCGATCGCGTCCGCTACCGTGAAGACGGTACCCTCGAATACCTCGGTCGTCTCGACCATCAGGTAAAGCTGCGCGGCTACCGCATCGAATTGGGCGAAATCGAAGCAATTCTCGCCCAACATCCCGACGTATCTCAAGCAGTTGCTGTACTGCGAGAGGACAGTCTGCAAGAGCCGCAGTTAGTTGCCTATGTCGTCCCCAATCCAAAATCCAAAATCCAAAATCCAAAATTCAGAGAGCATCTTGCTCAACGCCTTCCTGCCTACATGGTGCCGTCTCAATTCGTGGTGCTCGATGCTCTGCCATTGACGCCTAACGGTAAGGTGGACCGCAAGGCACTGCCCCAACGTGAGTTAATTGAAACAGCACATTCATCAACGACGCCTCATACCCTCACGGAGGAATTGCTCGCCAATATTTGGTCAGCGGTGCTTAACCAGAACAGCATTGGTCGGGATGACAACTTCTTTGACTTGGGGGGGCATTCGCTGCTGGCGACTCGGGTGGTGGCTCAGGTGCGGCAGGCATTCGGGGTAGAGCTGTCGGTGCGATCGCTCTTTGAACACCCGACCCTTGCTCAGCTAGCGGGAGCGATCGATGCGCTGAAAGCAGGCGACCGTCTGATTTACCTCCAGCCCATTCAAACCATTGAACGCACTGGATCTTTGCCCCTCTCCGATGGTCAGCAGCGGCAGTGGGTGCTGGCCCAGATCGAACCCGGCAGCCCCTTCTACATCATCCCCGTCGCTTTGCAGGTGACGGGTGCGCTGTCCATCAATCGGCTTCAGCAAAGTCTGGAGCAAATTGTTCAGCGCCATGAAGTGCTGCGAACTTCCTTTAGAGAAATCGATGGCAAAGCCCAGCCCGAAATCGACGCAGATGTTGAAATTTCCATTCCCTGCATTGACCTGACAGACTTGGATGAGGCCTATCAGCAGAAGCAAGTCCACCAGTACCTCCGTGCGGCAGCGCAGCAGCCTTTCGACTTGAGTCGAGCACCGCTGCTGCGACTTCAGGTACTGCGGCTGGCAACACAGGAGCATGTGGTGCTGCTAAGCCTGCATCACATCATCGCGGATGGCTGGTCAGTAGGAATTCTAGTGCAGGAACTAGCTCAAGTTTATGGCGCTCTATGCGCAGGTCGTCCCCTGGATCTGCCGCCGCTGCCGATTCAATATGTGGATTATGCGGCCTGGCAGCAGCAGCAGGTATACCAGAGCCACCTGGATTACTGGAAACAGCAGCTACAGGGGGCACCACCATTGCTGGAACTCCCAACGGACTACCCGCGACCAGCGGAGCAATCCCTGGCAGGAGCTGTATTTGAATTTCAGCTTTCGTCGGAGCAGACGCAAGCCCTGGAACGGTTCAGCCAGCAGCAGAGCGTGACGTTGTTCATGACGCTTTTAGCAGCCTTTCAGGTGCTTTTATATCGCTACAGTGGCTTTACGGATCTGGCGATCGGCACCCCCATTGCGAACCGGCCCCGGACCGAACTGGAGGGGCTGGTCGGTCTGTTTGCCAACACCCTGGTGCTGCGAACGGATGTCTCAGGAAACCCTCGCTTTGAGGAGTTGTTGAGGCGAGTGCGGGACGTTACTTTAGATGCCTATGCCCATCAGACCGTACCGTTTGAGCAGGTGGTCGATGGGCTGGAAGTTTCCCGTAGCTTGAGTCACGGACCGTTGTTTCAGGTCATGTTCGTCCTGCAAAATGCACCCCTGTCAACCATTGCTCTGGATAGGCTGGCATGGCAGCCACTTTCCCTGGCGAGTGGCACCGCTAAGTTTGACCTCACCCTGTCAGTGCGACCCAGTGAAGGCGGGTTAAAAGGGACTTTGGAGTATTGCACTGCCCTGTTCGAGGCTGAGACTATTTGGCGAATGGCGGAGCATTTGTGTACCTTGCTGCAAGCCATTTGTGAGCAACCGAGGAGCCGCATTGCGGAGCTACCGCTACTGACGGAGGCAGAGCAAAGCCAGCTCTGGCAATGGAATCGAACCCAGACGAACTATCCCCGCCACCTTTGCATTCACCAACTATTTGAACAGCAGGCGGAGAAGGCCCCAGGGGCGATCGCCCTCATCTACCACGACCAGCGGTTCACCTATCGAGAACTCAATGTTCGAGCCAATCGGTTAGCCTGGTATTTGCGATCGCACGCCATCTCCCCCGACACTCCCATTGGCCTCTGGGCCGAGCGTTGCCCAGACACCCTCATTGCCATCCTGGCGATTCTCAAAGCGGGGGGAGCCTATATGCCCCTCGACCCCGCCTACCCTCAGGAGCGGCTCCACTGGATGGTAGAAGATGCCAGACTGAGCTTGATTGTTACTTCCAAACCCTTTGATGGGTGCCTGGATGCCGCCATCTGTCAGCAAATTGTGCTGAGCACCGAAGCAGCCACCATTTCTCAGCAAAGTTCAGCTAACCTACCCTCCTTCACCACTCCGGAAAACCTGGCTTATGTACTTTACACCTCTGGATCGACGGGGCAGCCCAAGGGTGTTTGTGTCCCCCATCAAGGCGTGGTGCGATTGGTCAAAGCCACAGACTATGTCCAGTTTGGGGCCGATGAGGTCTTTCTCCAGGCTGCTTCTCTGGCCTTTGACGCATCTACCTTTGAAATTTGGGGAGCCTTGCTCAATGGCGGTCAGCTCGTTCTGATGCCGACTCCGTGCCCTTCCCTGGAGGACCTGGCACGGGCGATCGCCCACCACCGGATCACGACCCTGTGGCTTACCGCCGGACTGTTTCACCTGATGGTAGACGAGCAGCTTGACGCCCTCAAACCCGTGCGCCAACTCCTGGCCGGAGGCGATGCCCTCTCCGGCACCCACATCCGCAAAGCCCTGGCAGCCCTGAAGCACACTCGCCTGATCAACGGTTATGGCCCCACCGAAAACACCACCTTCACCTGCTGCCACACCATCACCGCCGACAGCCTAAACCGCCCTTCCTCCCCAAACTCTCCCCCCATCGGTCGTCCCATCGCCAATACCCAAGTCCACATCCTGGACAGCAACCTGCAACCCGTCCCCATTGGCGTATCGGGAGAACTGTACATCGGCGGCGATGGCCTGGCCCGAGGCTACTTGAATCGACCGGACCTAACCGCAGAGCGGTTTGTGCCAAATCCGTTTGTGGATTTTGGATTGCCGATTTTGGATTTTGGAATAGACACCCACGCACAATACAATCCAAAATCTAAAATCCAAAATCCAAAATGGAACTGCCTTTACAAGACTGGCGATCGCGCCCGCTACCGCCCCGATGGCACCCTGGAGTTTTTGGGGCGCTTAGACAATCAGGTTAAGATTCGCGGCTTTCGTATTGAGCTAGGGGAGATTGAGGCGGCCTTGCTGAGCCATCCCGACATTGACCAAGCGATCGTCAATCCCTGGACGGATGAGACAGGGAATCAGCGGTTGGTGGCATATTTTGTGAAGGCAGAAGGCAGAGGGCAGGGGGGGGAGAAGGCAGAAGGCAGAAGGCAGAAGGGGGTGAAGGCAGAAGGCAGAAGGCAGAAGGCAGAAGATAGAGAAGTCAGGAGTCAGGAGTCAGGAGTCAGGAGTCAGGAGTCACAGAAGGCAGAAGGTGAGAATGTTGAGTGCTCAGCTTTGAATTCTGAGTTCAACTCAGTCCAAAATCCAAAATCCAAAATCCAAAATCCAACCCTTCTTCGCTCCTTCCTGGCGAAAAAACTCCCCGACTACATGCTCCCCACAGCCTTTATTCCATTGGAGGTATTGCCACTCACGAGCAATGGTAAGGTCGATCGGCGATCGCTCCCCACGCCAGTATGGGAAAGTACAGTACTTGAAACACCTCCTCAAACGCCTGTGGAGCAAACGCTGGCGGAGATTTGGTCAGCGGTATTGCGGTTAGAGACCGTTGGTGTGCAGGACAATTTCTTTGAGCTGGGGGGTGATTCGATTCTGGCGCTGCAAATGGTGAGCCGGGCGGCGCAGGCAGGGCTATCGCTGTCACCTCGCCAGATTTTTCAATACCAAACGATTGCGGATCTGGCAGCGGTGGCGGAGGCTACGACTGCTCCTGCAGTGGAGCCAACCGTGGAGACGGGTAGGGTGCCCTTGACACCCATTCAAAATTGGTTTTTTGAACAGGGTTTAGCGAATCCCCATTACTTCAACCAGGCGGTGTATTTGGAACTGCCGCTAGGAGTAGATCGCGATCGCCTGGATCGGGCTATTCAGCAGGTTGTGAATCGTCACGATGTTCTGCGGCTGCGGTTTGAGCAAGCGGACACGGGTTGGCAGCAGCAGTTTTCTGAGGCGGCAGGGGTTGAACCAATCACCTGGTTTGACTTGTCTTCCCTGTTGGAGGGTGACCAGGCGCAGGCCATTGAGTGGCTGGCGGACGAACTCCAGGCCAGTCTCCATCTGGAGCAAGGCCCCTTGATGCGGGTGGGAGGGTTTGACCTGGGTCGCGAACGGCCCAACCGTCTACTGATCTTGATGCACCATCTAGTAGTGGATGGTTTGTCCTGGCGCATCTTGCTAGAAGACATGCTGCTGGCCTATCGACAATTAGACCCACAAGGGTTGAAGATTGCCCCGGAGGAGCCATTGCAACTGCCACCCAAAACCCAGTCGTTCAAGCAATGGGCAACCTGGCTGCAAACGGCTATCAGTCAGGCCGAGGAGGCGCTACCATACTGGCAAAACTTGCCTCAGCCGTCCCCTTTGCCGCTGGATCAAAGTCCTGGGGAGAATACTGTGGCGGCAGCAGAAACGTTAACGGTGGCGCTCTTGCCGCAACACACCCAGGCTTTGCTGCAAACGGTGCCTTTGGCCTATAAGACGGAGATAAATGATGTGCTTCTGACGGCCTTGATGCAAGTCCTGGCCAACTGGACCGGGAGGCGATCGCACCTCCTCACCCTGGAAAACCACGGCAGACATCCCGAAGCCCTGGGGGGTGAGCTGAATTTGAGCCGAACGGTGGGCTGGTTTACCGGTCTGTATCCGGTAGAATTACAGCTCACCGGATCTGAAACGGGCGACCAGCTCAAAGCGATCAAAGCCCAGCTGCGACAGGTGCCCCACCGGGGGTTGAGCTATGGCCTGCTGCGCTATGGCGTTGGCAGCGAAGGGCTGGCTGTTCAGCCGCAGATCAGCTTCAACTATCTGGGACAGTTTGATGGGCTGATGGCCGAGGCGGCAGGATTTCGTCTGCTGGCAACGCCAGGGATGACGAGTGACAGGCGGAATGAGCGATCGCACCTGATCGATATCAACGGTTGGATACGGGACGGTCAGCTACAAATGGCCTGGACCTACAGCCGTCACCACCATCACCGTTCCACCCTGGAGCAGTTAACTCACGAGTATCTGGAGGCGTTGCAGCGGTTAGTCGCCCACTGCCAATCGACTGGATATCAGGAATACTGCCCTGGAGATTTCAGCCTGGTGCAGCTTGATCAGGCGACGCTGGAGGCGGTGCTGGGCAATGTGACGTTCCAAGGGGGCGCAAGCTAATGACCATGACGATGCCAGCCGTTGAGGATCTTTATCCCCTGTCGCCGACCCAAAAGGGCATGTTGTTCCACAGCCTTTATGGGCCAGACTCAGGGGTTTATGTGGTGCAGGTGAGCTTCACGGTGCGGGGTAACCTCAACTTGGATACCTTCTCCCATGCGTGGCAGTGGCTGGTGCAGCGCCATCCCGTGCTGCGGACTGCCTTCGCGTGGGATTCCCTGGAGGAACCGCTTCAGGTCGTGGGGCAGCAGGCAACGATTCCCCTGCACGTTCACGACTGGCGGCATCAACTGCCCCAGAATCAGGCTCAAGATTTAGCCGATTGGCTAATGGGCGATCGCCGCCAAGGATTTGACCTGTCAGCAGCGCCCCTGATGCGGCTGACGATTTTGCATCTGGCCCCAAACACCTATCGGATAATCTGGACCTACCACCACCTGCTGCTAGACGGCTGGTCAGTACCGCTGCTGCTGCGGGAGCTGCTGCTGGCATACCAGGCATTTGATCGCGGGCAAACCCCAGTGCTGGACAAGCCTCGCCCCTATCGGGACTACATCGCCTGGTTGAAACAGCAGGATCTGGCAGCCGCCACCCGATTCTGGCAGCAGCGCCTCCAGGGACTCAGCGCACCGACCCCCCTGGGCATTGGCCGACCCCGCCCGATCGGGAATTCGAGCCTCTTTGAATACGCGGTACAAAAATGCTCCCTTTCGCCAGAGCTGACGGCAAAGTTGCGATCGCACGCCCAAGTCCATCGTCTGACACTAAATACTTTGGTGCAGGGAGCCTGGGCACTGGTAATGGGTCACTACAGCAGCGAATCCGACGTCCTTTTTGGCAGCACCTGTGCCGGACGTCCTCCAAGCCTCCAGGGGAATGAAACAATGGTTGGCCTGTTCATCAACACCCTGCCGATGCGCGTCAATCTATCTCCCGACCAGACCGTCGGCACCTGGCTGCAAGACCTCCAGACTCAGCAGCTCGATCAGCAGCCCTATGAATATACGCCCCTCACTCAAATTCACGGCAGCAGCGACATTCCCCGTAGCCTGCCCCTATTTGAAAGCGTCGTGGTGTTTGAGAACTATCCGGTTGAACCAACTTTAAAGCACGGCATCCGCACCTTTACCATTGAGGATGTCACCACTGCCGAGCAGACCAACTACCCCCTGGCGCTGTTTGCAATGGCCCAACACACCCTTGATCTCAAGGTGCAATACAGCTGCGATCGCTTTACCCCAGCCGCGATCGAACGACTGCTAGGTCATCTGGAAACTGTACTGACCGGATTCCTCACCCATACGGAGCAATCCATTAGCACACTGCCTCTACTGACTCCAGCCGAGCAGCAGCAAATACAAACCTGGAACCAGACCGAACAATCCATCCCTGAACGCTGCGTCCATGAGCTGATTGCCGACCAGGCGGAAGCAACACCCGATGCGATCGCGGTCATCTTTGAAGATACTTCCCTCAGCTACCGTGAACTGAATCATCAGACAAATCAGTTCGCCTCCTACCTGAAGCAACTGGGCCTCCAGCAGGGCCATCGAATCGCCGTCTGTCTGGAGCGCTCCACCGAGCTGGTCATCACCTTCCTCGCCATCCTCAAAGCCGGAGCCACCTACGTCCCCCTCGACCCCACCTATCCCACCGAGCGTCTGCGCTTCATCCTGGAAGACGCCCAGGTCTCACTGCTGATTACAGCGAATGCGCCTCCGGTCAGTAGTACCCTCCCAGCTATTGAGTCCATTACCAATCACGCCATTCCCATCCTAAACTTGCTCGATGAGACGGGGGCGATCGCCCACTCCCCCACTCCCCCATTCCCCCACTCCCCCACTCCCCCATCCACCCATCCCCTCACCTACCCTAAAGACCTCGCCTACCTCATCTACACCTCCGGCTCCACCGGCACCCCCAAAGGCGTCCCCATCCGCCACCAGAGCCTCACCAACCTGCTCACCTCCATGGCCCAGACCCCCGGCATGACCGCCCAGGACACCCTCCTCGCTGTCACCACCCTCGCCTTCGACATCGCTGCCCT
>JAYKGU010000122.1:0-42922 GCA_035285585.1 Synechococcales cyanobacterium | reverse complement strand
CCAAAGGCGTCCCCATCCGCCACCAGAGCCTCACCAACCTGCTCACCTCCATGGCCCAGACCCCCGGCATGACCGCCCAGGACACCCTCCTCGCTGTCACCACCCTCGCCTTCGACATCGCTGCCCTTGAGCTGTTCCTCCCCCTCACCGTCGGCGGCACCCTGGTCATCGCCAACCAGGACACCGTCCGCGATCCCCACCAACTTGCGACACAACTGGAGCAACACAACATCACCCTGATGCAGGCCACCCCCGCCACCTGGCGACTTCTATTAGAAAGCGGCTGGCCAGGCAAAGCCCACCTCAAACTCCTCTGCGGCGGCGAAGCCCTGGACTTGGATTTGGCTCAGCAACTACTCAACTGCGGCGCAGAACTCTGGAACCTCTATGGCCCCACCGAAACCACCATCTGGTCAGCCGCCCTGCGAATAGAGCCATCAACCTTACAGGACGGCATCGTCCCCATCGGCAAACCCATTGCCAACACCCAGTTCTACGTCCTTGATTCCCAACAGCGCCCCGTTCCCATCGGCATTGCAGGCGAGCTTTGCATCGGCGGCATTGGTCTCAGTCCTGGTTATTGGAACAGGGATGATTTGACGGTGGAACGGTTCGTTAAAAGTCCGTTGTCTCCTATAGGGGCAGACGGCGGTATGCCCAATGCAGGGGCTTTGCCTCATGACCGACGTGTTGCACTGGGCGCAGAGCCTTGCGCCCCTACCGGGGTGGTTTTGTATCAATCGGGCGATCGCGTCCGCTACCGTGAAGACGGTACCCTTGAATACCTCGGTCGTCTCGACCATCAGGTGAAACTGCGCGGCTTCCGCATTGAACTGGGCGAAATTGAAACAGTACTTGCCCAACACCCCGCTGTATCTCAGGCAGTGGTAGCCCTACGCGAGGACCAGCCCACCGAACCCCAGCTAATTGCCTACGTAGTCCTCAATCCAAAATCCAAAATCCAAAATCCAAAATTCAAAGAACATCTGACTCAACATTTCCCTGCCTACATGCTACCCAGCCAGTTCATGGTGCTCGACGCTCTACCGCTGACGCCCAATGGCAAGGTAGATCGCAAGGCATTGCCAAAACCGGACGGTTCCTCGCAGCCAGAGCCTCTGGCCCTGCCCCGAACGGAGGTCGAAAGGGCGATCGCCACCATCTGGCAAACTGTTCTCGGCTTGCAGCAGGTTGGCCTCCACGACAACTTCTTTGATCTGGGTGGGCATTCGCTGCTGATGGTGCGGGTTCACAGTCAAATTCAGCAACGGTTGGCGGTTGAAATTCCTCTAGTGGAGCTGTTTCGCTATCCCACGGTGAGTTCCCTGGCGGCCTACTTGCGGCTATGCTGCAGGGCTGGCCCAGAAGGTCAGGGAACGGCTGAGGTTGCCGCTGTCGATAGAACCTCGGAGCTAGCGGCGGGTAAGCAGCGGTTGCAGCAGCGCCGTCAGCAGCGGAGCCACCCGAACCAGCAGCCAGCAGGAGGGAATCGTCATGGATAAGTCAATGTCAAACCACACAACAGGACTGGAAATCGCCATTATCGGCATGGCAGGCCGATTTCCGGGGGCACACTCAGTGGATGAGTTCTGGCAAATTTTGCGGGAAGGGAAAGAGGCGATCGCCCCACTAGATACCAGCACGCTGCGCCAGCAGGAGATAGATGAAGCTTCATTCAACGACCCGCAGTACGTCAAAGTCGGGGGCGTTTTGCCCGATGTGGATCGGTTCGATGCGGCCTTCTTTGGCTATAGTCCTCGTGAAGCCATCCTCCTCGACCCCCAGCAGCGCCTGTTTTTGGAGTGCGCCTGGGAGGCATTGGAAACGGCGGGCTACGATACCGAATCCTATGACGGCAGCATCGGCGTCTACGGCGGGGCTGGGATGAACGGATATCTGTTTAACCTCTACGCCAATGCCCATATCCGCGAGTCGGTCAGCCCCTACGAGCTGTTTCTGGCTAGTGATAAAGACTTTCTCACCACGCGGGTTTCCTACAAACTCAACCTCCAGGGGCCTAGCCTCGATATTCAGACAGCCTGCTCCTCGTCGCTGGTGGCGGTGCATACGGCCTGCCAGAGCCTGCTGAGTGGCGAATGTGATATTGCTTTGGCGGGCGGTGTGGCCATCTCGAAACAGCAAGGCTATCGCTACCAAGAGGGCGGCATCTATTCCCCTGATGGCCACTGTCGCGCCTTTGATGCCCAGGCTCAAGGCACGGTAGGCGGCAACGGCGTCGGCATCGTCGTGCTGAAGCGTCTGGAAGATGCCCTGCGAGATGGCGACACCATTGATGCGGTAATTAAAGGATCGGCGGTGAATAACGACGGTGCCATGAAAGTCAGCTATACCGCTCCCCGTATTGATAGTCAGGCAGCGGTAATTCAAGCGGCCCAAATCATGGCAGAAATCTCGCCAAAAACAATTACTTACATCGAAGCTCACGGCACCGGCACATCTTTGGGTGATCCCATCGAAATCGCTGCCCTCACCCAGGCCTTTCGTCAGCAAACAGATCGGCGCAACTTCTGTGCGATCGGCTCGGTAAAAACCAATATCGGCCACCTAGATGCCGCCGCCGGTATCGCCAGCCTGATTAAAACCGTCCTCGCCCTGAAGCACCAGCAAATCCCCGCCAGCCTGCACTTCCAGCAGCCCAATCCCCAGATTGACTTCGAAAACAGCCCTTTCTACGTCAACATCGCTCTAACCGACTGGCCTCCAGGGGATAATCCTCGTCGGGCAGGAGTCAGCTCCTTTGGAATTGGCGGCACGAATGCCCATGTGGTTTTGGAGGAAGCGCTGGAGGAAGGCAGAAGGCAGAAGGCAGAAGGCAGAAAGGGTGGGGAGGAGTGGGAGCGTGAGGGCGTGGATGAGTGGATGGGTGGGAGCGTGGATGCGGCGACCCATCGACCCATCGACCCATCGACCTATCCGCCCCTGAATCCAGGAACAGCAATCGATCAGCCCATTCATTTACTGCTGCTCTCTGCCAGGACGGAGACGGCTCTGGAAGCGGCCACCATCAATCTGTCGGCTTACCTGGAACGGCAATCTGACCTGGACTTAGCAGACGTTGCCTACACGCTTCAGATTGGTCGTCGCTCCTTTCCCCACCGCCGTATCCTGGTCTGCCAGTCTATCCCAGACGCCATCTGTCAGCTCCAGGACCGGGGCTTCTCGACTCAACTTGCCCCCGATAGTCCCTATCCGGTCGCCTTCATGTTCTCTGGCCAGGGCAGCCAGTCTCCCAACATGGGCCGAGAACTGTACGCCACCGAACCCGTCTTTCGGCAGGCGATGGACCACTGCGCCGAAATTTTGGCCGAAGAGGGAGTTGAGTTATTGAAGGTAATCCGTTGGGAAAAGGCAGAAGGCAGAAGGCAGAACCAATCCAAAATCCAAAATCCAAAATCTAAAATCCAAAATTCTCCCATTCACCAAACGGCTTACGCTCAACCCACTCTCTTCGCCCTCGAATATGCTTTGGCTCAACTTTGGCTTTCCTGGGGCATTCGTCCAGAGGCGCTGATTGGACACAGTTTGGGGGAATATGTGGCGGCCTGTTTGGCAGGCGTATTTTCCCTGGAAGAGGGGTTACGGCTGGTGGCCCTGCGGGGATGGCTCATGCAGCAGTGCCAGGCAGGGGCAATGCTGTCGGTGGCGCTGCCAGAAACCCAGCTAAAGCCTTTGCTACCGGAGGATGCGGTTGTTGCGGCGGTGAATGGGCCGGAGCTGTGCGCGGTGTCGGGAACGGAGGAGGCGATCGCCTCCCTAACCTCTCATCTATTTATAAAGGGAATTCCTCACCAGCGACTGCAAACCTCCCACGGGTTTCACTCGCCGCTGATGGAGCCAATGCTGGAACCCTTTCGCATCGCGGTTGAGCAGGTGGCTCTGAAGCCACCGCAGATACCCCTGATCTCAAATATGACGGGAACCTGGATCACACCGGAAGCGACTACTGACCCTGAATATTGGGTGCAGCAGGCTCGACAGCCCGTGAGGTTCGCGGCGGGTCTGAAAACTCTGCGGCAAGCAGTCAACCCGATCCTGCTAGAAGTCGGGCCAGGGACCACCTTGAGCACGTTAGCCCAGCGGGTAGAGGCGGCGGCGGTAGCTCCCATCTTATCGTCTTTGCCCCATCCCAAATCAGCCACACCTGACCAGGCCCACCTGCTGCAAACCCTGGGCCAGCTCTGGCTTCAGGGGGTGAAGGTGAATTGGCGGCAGGTTCATTCTGTGCCCCGGCGGCGGGTGCCGCTGCCCACCTATCCCTTTGAGCGGCAGCGGTACTGGGTTGAGCCAGACAAAATGCCAATGGCACAGCCCACCAGGCCCACCAGTGCTGAGCTGAAGCCTGACCTGGCCGATTGGTTCTACCGACCCACCTGGCAGCGGAGCCTGCCGTCCTCCGAGGTCTCTATTCTGGCAGAGGGTCACTGCTGGTTGGTGTTTGCAGATAGCGCTGGCATTGGCGCACAACTGGCCCAGCAATTGGAGGGGCAGGACGTCATTACCGTGGCGACCGGGGAGGCATTTGCCCAGGCAGGCTACCGGCAGTTTGTCCTAAATCCTCAGCAGCCAGAGGACTATGCCCTGCTGCTGGCGGATTTGCAACTGCGGGAACTCTGGCCGACCCAGATCATCTACCTCTGGAGCCTGGAAAGGGTTGACGATCCCAGGGCCAGCTTTGAGCAAGCGGTGGCATTGCAGGCATTGGTGAGAGCCTATACCGCGCAACCGATTCAGGAAACCTGCCAAATCACAGTGATAACAGCTGGTCTGTATGACGTGGTGGGAACCGAAGAACTGCAGTCGATGCGGGGGGCGATCGCCGGTTTCGCCCAGGTCATTGGCCAGGAGTATCCTCACCTGGGCTGCCGCCTAATTGATGTCCAAATACTTAAGAACGAAGAGCGAAGAGCGAAGAACGTCGCAGACCAACTCTGGCAGGAACTAACCACTCCACCTCAAAACTTTGCCGTCGCCCACCGGGGTCGTTATCGCTGGCAGCAGACCTATCAGCCGGTACCGCTGACGGTAGAAAAGCAGTCGTCCAACCTGCGCCTGCGGCGGGGTGGTACTTACTTGATCATGGGCGATCTGAGGCAGGGTCTCGGTCAGATTTGGGCGGAGGGCTTGGCAGCCCAGTATCAGGCCAGGCTGGTATTGGTTGGCGATCGCACCACCGCCCTTCCCACCCTACCGGAGGGAACCGAAGGGAAGGCACTCAGCCTCGATATCACCGACGCGGCTCAGCTCAAAGCCGCAATCCAGCAGGCAGAAGCCGAACTGGGGCCGATTCACGGCGTGTTCTACTCCACCCCCACGACCGATGACCAGTCGGCAGCTCCCCTGGCCCTGATGCAGCCTGCCCACTGGGAGCACAACTTCCGCCATCAGCTTCAGGGATTACTCAGCTTAGCCGCCGCTCTCCAGGACAAGACGCCAGACTTTTACCTGGTGCAATCTTCCCTGTCCGCCGTAATTGGAGGAATTGGGCTGGGGGCTTATGCGGCAGCCAACGGCGCGATTGACGCCTTCGTTCACCAGCAGAATCAGCGGGGGGAAGTACCCTGGTTCAGCGTTAACTGGGACGCCTGTCTGGCCGCAGATGCGCCGAAACTGGAGGGGGTAGGCAGTGCGATCGCCCCCTTTGCCCTTATGCCCAAAGAGGTCTGGGCCGCCACCGAGCGCATTCTCACAGCCGCTCATCCAGGGCAGATCGCCGTCTCCAGAGGAGATCTGGCTGCCCGCATTCACCAGTGGATTCACAGTGCGCCCCAGCCCCAGCCAGCGGCAAAACAGCCGAGCTCATCCACACACCCCCGTCCTCAGCTCGCCACCCCCTACGTCCCCCCTCGCAATGAAATCGAGCAGACCATCGCCGCTATCTGGCAAGACCTGCTAGGAATCGAGCAGGTCAGCATCTACGACAGCTTTTTCGACTTGGGCGGACAGTCTTTGCTGGCGATTCAGGCCATTTCGCGACTGCGGGAAGCTTTCCCGGTAGCCATCGAGATGCGGAGCCTCCTATTTGAAACGCCCACGGTAGTAGGCATCGCCGCCCTGATTGCCGAACACCTGCCCGACGCCGGGGATCTGGATGAAATGGCCGCCCTCCTCACCGAAGTTCAAGCCCTCTCCCCGGAGGAGATTCAGCAGCAGTTAGCCCAACAGACCGCCCAACAAGCCGGGAGACCCGTGCAATGACCAACCTGTTCCAGCAACTCTCCACCCTTTCCCCAGAACAGCGGGCTTTGTTTGAGCAAAAGCTGGCCGAACGGGGATTGCGATCGCCCCAGTCCATCAGCATCTCCCCGCGACGGCATACCGACCCTCCACCGCTGTCCTTCGCGCAACAGCGGCTATGGTTCATCCAGCAGCTCGATCCGGCTAACATCACCTACAACGTCGCCAGCGCCCTGCGGCTGTGGGGACCCCTGAATATTCCCGTGCTGGAACAAACTCTTAATGCCCTGATCGAGCGGCACGAAACCCTCCGCACCACCTTTAACACCACCGCTGATAACCAGCCCATCCAGGTAGTGCAGCCCTTCCAGCTCGTCCCGCTATCTGTGATCGACCTGCGCCCATCCGTCCGTAGGTTGGGTGAAACGGAGTGGAACCTAGCGGGGTTGAAATGGTTGGGTTTCGCTGCCGCTCTACCCAACCTACAGGAACCCGAGGACTGGATCACCGCCCTCACCCAGGAACCCTTTGACCTGACCCAGCCTTTGCTACGATTAGCTCTGCTCCACCTCGACGAGCAGGATCACCTGCTGGTGCTTGCTACCCATCACATTGTGTGCGATCGCTGGTCGGTGATGGTGTTCCTCCGGGAAATGACAGTGCTGTACGCTGCCTTCTTACAGGGAAAACCGTCGCCGCTGCCACCGCTGCCGATTCAGTACGGCGACTGGGCGATCTGGCAGCGACAGCAGCTCCAGGGAGAGCGGCTGGAGACTCAGCTTACCTACTGGAAAAAGCAATTGGGCGGCGAACTGCCGGTGTTGGAGTTGCCCTATGACCGCCCCCGTCCAGCGGTATCCACCTACCAGGGGGCGCAGCATCCACTGACACTATCGCCGGAGCTTGCCGCTGCCCTTAAAGCCCTCAGCACCCGCTCGAACGTCACCCTGTTTACCCTGCTGCTCACCGCCTTTAAAGTGCTGCTCCACCGCTACAGCCAGCAGGAGGACATCCTGGTAGGGAGTGAGATTGCCAATCGCGATCGCCTCGAAACGGAAGGGCTGATTGGGCTGCTGGTCAACACTCTGGTGCTGCGTAGCGACCTCTCTGGCAATCCCCGCTTCTGTGACCTGTTAGAGCAGGTACGAGAGACGGTGCTGGGAGCCTTGGCGCACCAGAATTTGCCCTTCGAGAAGCTGGTGGAAGTGCTCAACCCAGAGCGCCACCTGAGCCAGATGATGCCTCTATTTCAGGTGAAGCTGGATTTACAGCAGGCCCACGTGCGTCCTTTGGAACTGGCTGGAGTCACCCTGGAGCGCTACCCCCTGGCCGACCAGAGCGCAAAATACGAACTGCGCCTTAACCTGCAGGATACCGAACACGGCATTTCCGGCCAGGTGGAGTACAGTACCGATTTGTTCGACGCCAGCACCATTGCCCGCCTGGTGGAACACTTCCAGGTGCTGCTGACAGGCATTGTGGCCGACCCGACCCGTCGCCTGTCCGAGCTACCGCTGATGGGCGAAGCCGAGCGCCACACGCTGCTGGTAGTTTGGCATCAGACCCAGAGTCCGGCGTCAGAGAATCTCTGCATTCACGAACTTTTTGAAGCCCAGGTCGAGCGCACTCCAGACGCCACTGCCCTGATTTGGGAAGATCAACGTCTCACCTATGGCGAATTAAACGACCGGGCCACCCGTCTGGCCCATCACCTGATTTCCTTAGGTGTTGGCCCAGAAGTGCCCGTCGGCGTCTGCATGAACCGCTCTGCCAATCTGGTGGTTGGCCTGTTGGGGATTCTCAAGGCGGGCGGTGCCTATGTTCCCCTTGATCCGGCCTATCCCGCCGAGCGGTTGGCCTTCATTGTGGAAGATGCCCGGATCTCGGTGCTGGTGACTCAGGGAGATATGCCGTTTGAGGTGGGTCATGCCCTGACCGTAGTGCATCCGTCCACCGTAGGGGCACATGGCCATGCGCCCTATCCCCCGACATCGAGCCTATTGGGCAGTGCCCACCCTACGTCGGCCAGTTTGGCCTATGTAATTTATACGTCAGGGTCTACCGGACGCCCCAAAGGCGTTGCCGTTGAGCATCGTAACACTGTCGCCCTGCTGCACTGGGCCAGAGAACAATTCAGTGACGCCGAACTGGCGGGTGTCCTGGCCTCCACCTCCATCTGCTTCGACCTGTCTGTTTTTGAGCTGTTCGTGCCCCTGAGCTGGGGCGGCTGCGTGATTCTGGCCGAAAATGCCCTCGCTCTACCCAAACTCCCTGCCGCCGAAGCGGTCACCCTGGTCAATACTGTTCCCAGCATCCTGACTGAACTGCTCAACCTTCGCGGTCTTCCTTCCTCCGTGCAAACCGTCAACCTGGCCGGAGAACCCCTACCCCCCACTCTCGTCCGGTCGCTTCAGCATCTTCCCCATATCCAGCACATCTACAACCTCTATGGCCCCTCCGAAGACACCACCTACTCCACCTGGGCTGACGTGACGCATCTGGAGGACACAGCCCTCCGCGTTCCCATCGGTCGCCCCATCGCCAACACCCGGGCCTATGTCTGCGACAACACCGGCAACCCTGTTCCCATCGGCGTCCCTGGCGAACTCTATCTCAGCGGCGCAGGCATCGCCCGTGGGTACTTGCATCGACCGGAGTTGACAGCGGAAAGGTTTATGCCGAATCCTTTTTTAGAAAAGGCAGAAGGCAGAAGGCAGAAGGCAGAAGTGGAGGAGAAGGCAAAAGGCAAAAGGCAAAAAGCAGAAGTAGGAAAACCTTTCATCCTTCATCCTTCATCCTTCATCCTTTACAGGACTGGCGATCGCGTCCGCACCCGTCCCGATGGCACTTTGGAATATCTGGGCCGCATCGACCATCAGGTGAAACTGCGAGGCTTCCGCATTGAGCTGGGTGAAATCGAAGCTGTTCTGACCCAACATCCTGACGTATCGCAGACAGTTGTCGTGCTGCGGGAAGGCAGGCTTATTGCGTATGTAGTTTTGAGTTTTGAGTTCTCAGCTTTGAGTTCTGAATCCAAAATTCAAAATTCAAAATTCAACACTCAAAACTTAAAACTTAAGACCTATTTATCCGAAAAACTCCCGTCTTACATGCTCCCCACTCACCTTGTCGAGTTGGAAGCTCTACCGCGACTGCCAAACGGCAAGATTGATCGGCGATCGCTACCTCAACCGGAGGGTCTACAGCAGCGTGAATCAGCTCCCTTCGTGGCTCCCCAAACGCAGGTGGAGCAGGCTCTGGCGGGGATTTGGCGTCAGGAGCTGAAGCTGGAGCGGGTTAGCATTCACGACAATTTCTTTGAGCTAGGCGGCCATTCCCTGCTGGGGATGCGGATGATGACCCAGGTAGAGCGGGTGCTGGAGAGAGAGATTCCCCTGAAGGCGCTATTTCAGACGCCGACGATCGCCGGGCTGGCAGCACAGATTGAGGGAGCTGAGCCTGAAGCGTCAACGGGGCCGAGTTTACCGACGCTGGCACCCGATCCGGATTCGGGCTACGAGCCGTTTCCGCTAACGGATATTCAGCAGGCTTACTGGCTGGGGCGCAGTCAGGCTTTTGAGTTGGGCAACGTGGCCACCCACGGCTACCGGGAGATTGAGACGGTGGGGCTGACGGTGGCGCAGGTGGAGGCGGCGTTGCGATCGCTCATCCAGCGCCATCCCATGCTGCGGGCGGTGATTATGCCGAACGGGCAGCAGCGAGTTTTGCCAGAGGTGCCGCCTTACGAAATTCGGGTGACGGATCTGCAGGGAACAGCTCTGGTGCAAGCGGAGAGAGCATTGACAGCGATGCGCGATCGCCTGTCCCACGAACTTCACGATGTGGAACAGTGGCCGTTGTTTACTGTCGAAGCGGCTCAGCTCTCGGAGGAACGGGTGCGCTTTTGCGTCGGCTTCGACGTGCTGATTGGCGATGCCTGGAGTTTCCATCTGCTGGGTTGGGAGCTGGCGCAGGTTTTGCAGGGGCATGGGTTGCTGCCTCTGAGCCTGACGTTTCGCGATTATGTGCTGGCAGAGCAGGCGTTTCGGCAGTCATCGGGATTTCAGAAAGCACTGGACTACTGGCAGAGCCGCCTGCCGGAGTTGCCCTCCGCCCCGGAACTGCCCCTGGCGATCGCTCCCAGCACTCTGAAACAGCCCCGGTTTGAGCGGCGCAGCGGTCACTTAACCCCAGAAATCTGGACAAAACTACAGCAGCGGGCGAACCAGGCCGGACTGACACCCTCTGGAGTTTTGCTGGCGGCATTTGGCGAAGTCCTGGCGGCTTGGAGTCGTCATCCCCGGTTTACCCTCAACCTGACGCTGTTCAACCGACTGCCTCTGCACCCGGAGGTTAACCAGATTGTGGGCGACTTCACCTCGTCCCTGCTGCTGGCTGTCAATAACACCGGGCACGACAGCTTTCGGCTCCGGGCGCGACGGCTCCAGGCCCAGCTCTGGGATGACCTGGAACACCGCACCGTCAGCGGCGTGCGAGTACTGCGGGAACTGGCCAAAATTCAACAGCGACCGGCAGCCGCCCTGATGCCCGTGGTCTTCACCAGCACTCTCGACCAGAGTGCGCCCCAGGCCGGTAATCGCCCCTGGCGGGCGAATGTGGTCTATGGCCTCAGCCAGACCTCCCAGGTGTACCTCGACCACCAGGTATCAGAAGTCGAGGGGGCACTGGTGTTCAACTGGGATGCGATCGCCGATCTCTTCCCCCCTGGACTGCTGGATGACATGTTCCGGGCCTATGAACAGTTCCTGCAGCGCCTGGCGGCAACGGACGATGCCTGGGAAACTCCTCCCCAGCTCAGCCCCACTGCTCATGCTAAGGCACTGAATGCTACCGACACCCACCTGTTCTCCGGCAGCGAACCCCTCCTGCATCAGCTCTTTTTGGAGCAAACCGAGCGGCAGCCTGACCATCCGGCGGTGATTGCGGGCGATCGCACCCTCACCTATGGTGACCTGCGCCAGCACGTCCTGCACCTCGCCCACCATCTGCGCCAGCGCGGCGTACAGCCCAACCAACTGGTGGCCGTAGCCATGCAACCCGGTTGGGAACCCGTCGTCGCCGTCCTCGGCATCCTCACCGCCGGAGCCGCCTACGTCCCCATCGACCCCGACCTCCCCCAGGAGCGGCGCTGGCACCTGATTCAAGAAACCCAGGCCACCCTCCTGCTCACCCAATCCAGCCTGGCGCATCTAGATTGGCCCGACTCTCTCACCCAACTCACCCTCGACCCCACCCCTTCTGCCCTTCATTCTTCGTTCTTCGCTCTTCGTTCTTCCCAATCCCCCACCGATCTCGCCTACGTCATCTACACCTCCGGCTCCACGGGCACTCCCAAAGGCGTCATGATTGACCATCGCGGCGTGGTGAACACCGTGCTGGACATCAACCAGCGGTTTGAAGTGGGGACAGGCGATGGCCCTGAGGGGCCGGTCTCTGACCATCGCATTCTGGCCCTCTCTGCCCTCAGCTTCGACCTGTCGGTGTACGACATCTTTGGCACCCTCGCCGCCGGAGCCACAATTGTCATGCCCGACGCCAGGCAGCACCGCGACCCGGCCCACTGGGTTGACCTGCTCAACACCCACCGCATCACCCTCTGGAACTCCGTACCTGCTCTGATGGCCCTCTTCCTCTCTGAGCTAGAGCGGCACCCCGACCATGCCCAGTCCTTACGGCAGGTGCTCCTCAGCGGCGACTGGCTACCCCTATCGCTCCCCGATCAAATCCAGCAAGCTTTTCCCGCTGCCCAGGTCACCAGCCTCGGCGGCGCAACCGAAGCCTCTATCTGGTCCATTGCCTACCCCATCCAAACCGTCGATCCCACCTGGAACAGCATTCCTTATGGTCGCCCCCTCGCCAACCAGCAGTGGTACGTCCTTCACGAAAACCTCCAACCCTGCCCCACCTGGGTACCCGGCCAGCTCTACATCGGCGGCCAAGGACTGGCCAAAGGCTACTGGCAGCAACCGGAGAAGACGGCTGAAGCGTTTTTGGATTTTGGATTGCCGATTTTGGATTTTGGATTAAACGCCCATGCACAATCGAATCCAAAATCCAAAATCCAAAATCCAAAATGGAACCGCCTTTACAAGACCGGCGACCTGGGCCGCTACCTTCCCGACGGCACCATCGAATTTCTCGGGCGCGAAGATTTTCAGGTGAAGCTTAATGGCTACCGGATTGAGTTGGGGGAAATTGAGACGGCGTTGTTGCAGCATCCGGCGATTCGGGAGGCGGTGGTGACGGCGGTGGGGGATGCGCCCCGTCAGCAGTTGGTGGCCTACGTCGTACCGGAGGACGGGGGCGAGGAACAGGCGGCGACGCTGAATCATCCTCTGGCGAAGCTGGCGTTTAAGCAGGAAAGGCGCGGATTGCGGCAGCTTCCTGCAGGACAGTACAGTGTGGCGCTGCCGCTAGTCGAGGAGAATCCCCAGCCCTATTTGCGGCGGCAGAGTTTTCGGCAGTTTTTGGCAACGCCGATCGCCCTGGTCGCTTTCAGCCAATGGCTACACAGCTTGAAGGCGCTGCCGCTGTCGGAGTCGCCGCTGCCCAAGTATCGGTATGCTTCGGCGGGCAGTCTCTATCCGGTGCAGACCTACCTCTACGTCAGGCCCCAGCGAATTGAGGGGCTAGAGGCGGGATTTTACTACTACCATTCGGGGGAGCATCGGCTGGTGCGGCTGGAGGCGCAGGCGGTTGATTTTGATGCCCTCTATGGCCGGAATCGGGAGATTTTTGAGCAGGCGGCGTTTGCTCTGTTTCTGGTGGGACAGATGGATGCGATCGCCTCCCTCTACCCCCATCAGGCCCGTGATTTCTGCTTGCTGGAGGCAGGCTACATGAGCCAGCTCCTGATGGAAACGGCTCCGGAGGTTGACCTGGGACTTTGTCCTTTGGGCCAGCTTGGAGTAGAAATCCTGCAGGAAGCGCTGGCCCTGGATGCCAAACACGAAATTCTCCATGGTCTGGCCGGAGGAGCCATTGACCCCACCTGGACGCAGCAGTGGCAGGCTCCCCAGCAGTCCCGCTCTGCCGCTTCTCTGTCCGAAGCACTGCGACAGTTTTTGGCGCAAAAGCTGCCGACCTACATGGTGCCGACCACTGTTCAACTGCTGGGGGCACTGCCATTGAGTGCCAATGGCAAAGTGGATCGCAAGGCGCTGCCCGTTCCCAGCAGCCTGCGGCCAGAGGTGCCTTTTGTTGCCCCCCGCACAGAAGTGGAGAGTGCGATCGCCACCATCTGGCAGGACGTTCTCCATCTGGGGCAGGTGAGCGTTCATACCAACTTTTTTGAGGTGGGGGGCAACTCCCTGGCGGCCATGCAGGCCCTCTCGCAACTGCGTCAAACCTTTGCCATTGACCTGTCGATTCGTCAATTTTTTACCGCCCAGACTCTGGCGGAGCAGGCTGCCGTGGTTGAGTCCCTGCTGGCGGCGCAGGCTTGCCCAGTGGCAAACCCCATCCAGCCCATTCAGCCAGCCGATCCTCAGTTGCTGCTCCACCAGTTGGATGAATTTTCCGAGCAGGACGTAGATGCCCTGCTGAGCCAAATGCTAGAGGAGGAATCATGAGCCAATCCATCGCCCATCTCACCCCCGAACAGAAGCGGCAACTCCTCTCCCAGCTTCTGCAAAAGAAGGCGCAGCAGGAAGCATCCCAGCGATTCCCCCTCTCCTTCGCCCAGCAGCGCCTATGGTTCATCGAACAGATACAGCCAGGGACAGCGGTCTACGTCATTCCGGCAGTGCTGCGGCTGGAGGGGCCGCTCCAGGTAGAAGCACTGCATCACAGCTTAGGGGCGATCGCTCAACGCCATGCTATCCTCCGCACCCGCTTCATCGCCGATGGGGGGCAGCCCCAGCAGCAGGTGGAAGCCAGCCTCGACCTGCCACTGCCCGTACTCGACCTGAGCCAGCCCTCCGAAGCCGAGGTGCAGGCCCAGATTCAGCGGGTGATTGCGGCTCCCTTCGACCTGTCCCAGGCTCCGCTGCTGCGCTGCCACTTGATCCAGCTCGAACCCCACACCCACCTGCTGGTGGTCGCCATCCACCACATCGTCGCCGACTACTGGTCGCTGCGGCTGCTGATGGCCGAAATGGCCGCCCTCTACACTGCTGAAGTCCGCCAGCAGTCCCCGCTCCTGCCGGAACTTCCCATTCAGTATGCCGACTACGCCACCTGGCAACGGCAACAGCTCAGCCCTACGGGAGAGGTAGACCAACCCTCCCGTCTGGAGCAGCAGCTCAACTACTGGAAGCAGCAGCTCAGCAACCCACCACCCCTGCTCGACCTACCCACCGACTATCTCCGCCCCGCCATCCAGACCTTTCGCGGAGCGCGGCAGTCGTTCACGCTATCCCCTGCTCTCTCCAACGCCCTTAAGTCCCTGGCCCAGCAGCACCAGGCTACCCTGTTCATGCTCCTGTTGGCCGCCTTTCAGGCCCTGCTTCACCGCTACACCGAGCAAACTGATATCTGGGTTGGCTCGACCGTGACCAACCGCGATCGCCGCGAAACCCAAAATCTAATTGGCCTTTTCGTCAACAACCTGGTGTTCCGCGCCCAGGTGAACGGAGATCTACCCTTTCACCAGTTCCTTCAGCAGGTACGCGAAACCGCCCTCGACGCCTACGCAAACCAGGACGTTCCTTTTGAAGCGATCGTGGATGCCCTTCAGGTGAATCGTCACCTCAGCCACAATGCCCTGTTCCAGGTGATGTTCATCCTGCACAACACGCCCACTCAAACCTTCACCCTGCCCGACTTGCACATCACCGCCCTAGAACCCACTGCCACCACCGCCCGCTTTGACCTCGGCCTGGATATGCACGAAACCCCCGACGGGCTGACCGGCGTGTTTGAATACAACACTGACCTCTTCAAACCTTCCACTATCCAGCGGCTGGTTGGCCACTTTCGGACAATGCTGGGGGCGATCGCAGAAAACCCCGAATCTCCCATCGGCCTACTGCCCCTACTCACCCCCGCCGAGCAGCAGCAACTCCACACCTGGAATCAGACCGAGCAGCCCATCCCGGAACGCTGCGTCCATGAGCTGATTGCAGATCGGGCGAAAGCTACACCGGATGTCATTGCCGTCATTTTTGAGGACACCGCCCTCAGCTATCAGGAACTTGACCATCGAGCCAATCAGCTTGCTCATTATCTATTAGAACAAGGCGTACAACCTGGCGATCGCGTTGCCCTCTGCCTGGAACGCTCCGCTGAACTGGTGATCACCCTCCTCGCCATCCTCAAAACCGGAGCCACCTACGTCCCCCTCGACCCCACCTATCCCGTCGAGCGACTGCGCTTCATCTTGGAGGATGCTCAGGTGGCGCTACTCATTACGGCGAACGTGTCTGGGGTGGGCAGTCGGCCCACAGCCGTACGCCCCTGCCCCTACCCGTCCACCCATCTACCCGTCCACCCCTCCACCCTCCCACCCTCCACCCTCGCCTACCTCATCTATACCTCCGGCTCCACCGGCACTCCCAAGGGGGTTCCTGTCCGCCACCAGAGCCTCACCAACCTGCTCACCAGCATGGCCCAAGCTCCCAGCATGACGGCCCAGGATACCCTCCTCGCCATCACCACCCCCGCCTTCGACATCGCCGCTCTGGAGCTGTTTCTGCCTCTCATTGTTGGCGGTACCCTGATCGTCGCCAGCCAGGACACCGTCCGCGACCCCCACAAACTCGCTGCTCAACTGGAGCAGCACGATGTCACCCTGATGCAGGCCACCCCCGCCACCTGGCGACTGCTGCTGGAAAGCGGCTGGCCGGGCAAAGCCAACCTCAAACTCCTCTGTGGCGGCGAAGCGTTGGATTTAGCTCTGGCTCAGCAATTGCTCAACTGTGGCGCAGAACTCTGGAACCTCTATGGCCCCACCGAAACCACCATCTGGTCCTCTGCCTTGCGGATTGAGGCCTCCCTTCTGCAAGATGGTACCATCCCCATTGGCCCACCCATTGCCAACACCCAGTTCTACGTTCTCGACTCTCGGCAAAATCCTGTTCCTCTCGGCATTCCCGGCGAACTCCATATCGGCGGCATCGGCCTCAGTCCTGGATATTGGAATAGGGATGATTTGACGGTAGAGAGGTTTATCAAGGCAGAAGGGGGGGAGAAGGCAGAAGGCAGAAGGCAGAAGGCAGAAATAGGAGAACCTTTCATCCTTCATCCTTCATCCTTCTGCCTTTACAAGACTGGCGATCGCGTCCTTACCCGTGAAGACGGCACTCTCGAATACCTGGGTCGTCTCGACTATCAGGTGAAACTGCGCGGCTTCCGCATTGAATTGGGCGAAATTGAAGCTGTTCTCTCCCAGCACCCCAACGTGGCGCAGGCGGTTGTGATGCTGCAGGGGGACTGTCCCCAAGAAGCACAGCTAGTTGCCTACGTAGTTCCCAATCCAAAATCCAAAATCCAAAATCCAAAATTCAGAGAGCATCTTGCTCAGCACCTTCCTGCTTACATGGTGCCGACTCAATTCGTGAGGTTAGATACTCTGCCTCTAACCCCTAACGGTAAGGTGGATCGCAAGGCACTGCCTAAACCTGAGTCAACGGAAACGGTTCAGGTATCGATGACATCTCACACTCTCACCGAGGAATTGCTCGCCAATATCTGGTCAGCAGTGCTTAACCAGTACCGTATTGGGCGGGATGACAACTTCTTTGAGTTGGGCGGGCACTCGCTGCTAGCGACTCGGGTTGTGGCTCAGGTGCGACAGTTGTTTGGGGTAGAGTTGCCGGTGCGATCGCTCTTCGAGCAACCCACCCTGTCTCAACTTGCGATCGCGATCGATACGCTGAAGGCAGGCGACCATCCCACATCCCTCGAACCCATTCCACTAATTGAGCGTTCTGGCGCTTTGCCGCTCTCCCATGCCCAACATCGACAGTGGATACTGGCTCAGCTAGAGCCTGATAGCCCGTTCTACATCATCCCCACCGCAACAAGGGTCAAGGGATCATTATCTGTAGACCTGCTGTATCAAAGCCTTGAGCAGATTATTGAACGCCATGAAGTTCTCCGAACCGCATTTAGGGATGTGGATGGCAAAGCTCAAATCAAGATTCATGCTGAGGTTGCGATCGCCATTCCCCTAGTCGATCTGAGTGGGTTGGATGAAATTAATCAGCAGGAGCAAGTCCATCAGCATCTTCGAGCAGAAGCACAAACCCCTTTTGATTTAGGGCAAGCTCCCTTACTACGCATGAAAGTGCTGCGACTGGCGGCACAAGACCAGGTGGTGGTGCTGAGCCTGCATCACATCATCGCGGATGGCTGGTCGATGGGAATTCTGGTGCAGGAACTGGCGCAGGTTTACGATGCTATGCACTCAGGCCGACCCGCCAAACTGCCGCCGCTGCCGATTCAGTACGTGGACTATACCGCTTGGCAGCAGCAACAAAGCCATCAGAACCATCTGGACTACTGGAAAAATCAGCTCCAGGGTGCGCCCCCCTTCCTGGAATTGCCAACGGATTGTCCGCGACCAGCAGTGCAGTCCTTTGCAGGCGCAACCCACGAATTTCAATTGACCACAGAGCAAACTCAAGCGCTGGAAAAGCTCAGTCAGCAACAGGGTGTAACGCTATTTATGACCCTGCTGGCTGCCTTTCAGGTACTGCTGCATCGCTACAGCGGCTTTACCGATCTGACGATCGGCACACCTATCGCCAATCGACCACGGGTAGAACTGGAAGGGTTAATCGGCATGTTCGTCAATACCCTGGTGCTGCGAACAGACCTATCCGGCAATCCTCGCTTTGAGGAACTGCTGGGACGGGTGCGGGAAGTCGCATTGGATGCCTACGCCCATCAGGCAGTGCCGTTTGAGCAGGTGGTGGATGCCCTGGAAGTAACCCGTAGTTGGAGCTATGCACCGCTGTTTCAGGTGATGTTCGCCCTTCAGAATGCACCGATGCAGGCGATCGCCCTGCAAGAACTGGAGTGGCAGCCGCTCTCAATGGCAAGTGGAACCTCTAAATTCGACCTTACCTTATCGATGCGTCCTACGGATACCGGATTGAAAGGTGTATTGGAGTACCGCGTCGATCTGTTTGAGGCAGATACCATCCAGCGCATGGCAGGACATTTGTGTACGCTGCTAGAGGCCATTTGTGCGGAGCCAAAGAGCCCCATTGCTAAGCTGCCATTGTTGACAGAAGTAGAGCAAAACCAGCTCTGGCAGTGGAATCTGACCCAGGCCGAGTATCCACGTAACCTGTGTATCCACGGGCTATTTGAACAACAGGTAAAGAAAACGCCAGAGTCCATAGCACTCCTCTTCAACGACCAGTCTTTCACTTACCAGGAACTGAATACCCGATCTAACCAGCTTGCCCATTACCTCCAATCTCTGGGCATTGGCCCTGAAACTTTTGTCGGCGTTTACATGGAGCGCACTCCCGACATGGTGGTGGCACTGCTGGCAATTCTCAAGGCTGGCGGGGCTTACGTGCCCCTGGACCCCAACTATCCTCGCGATCGCCTGACCTTTGTGATTAAGGATGCTCAGCTCTCGCTGCTGTTGACCAACAGCGAACTTTCCTTAGTAATCTCAGAGACTCTCCCGGTGCTTAATCCCCAAAATGTGCGGGATGCGGTTCTATGCAAATATCCCAAGACAGACCCCGACTCTGAAGTGACGGGCACCCATCTCGCCTACGTCATCTATACCTCCGGTTCTACTGGCCGTCCGAAAGGCGTCGCTATCGAGCACCATAGCACCGTGGCTTTGAGCACCTGGGCGAAGGATGTGTTTTCCCCAGAGCAGTTGAGAGGAGTCCTGGCGGGCACCTCCATCTGCTTTGATCTGTCTATCTTTGAACTCTTCGTCCCTTTGAGCTGGGGCGGCACTGTCATCCTGGCAGAAAACGTCCTCCAACTCCCCGAATTGAAAGCTGTCAACCAGGTAAAGCTGTTAAATACCGTTCCCTCTGCCGCCATTGCCCTGCTCCGCACCGGCGGAATTCCCACCAGCGTCACCACCATCAACCTGGCGGGAGAACCCCTGCCGCCAGCGCTCGTTCAGCAGCTTTACCAATTACCCCACATCCAGCATGTCTTCAACCTCTATGGTCCCTCGGAAGACACCACCTATTCCACCTATGCCCGCATGGACGAACAGGAAACCGACGCCCCCATCGGACGCCCCATCGCCAACACCCAGGTCTATGTCCTGGATGACCATCTGCAACCCGTCCCCATCGGCATCCCCGGCGAACTATATCTCGGCGGCGACGGTCTGGCGCGAGGGTATTTGAATCGACCGGAGTTGACCGCAGAGCGATTTGTGCCAAAGCCGTTTGTGGATTTTAGACTGCCGATTTTGGACATTGGATTAGCCACCCCTGCACAATCCAATCCAAAATCCAAAATGCAAAATCCAAAATGGAACTGCCTTTATAAGACTGGCGATCGCGTCTGCTACCGTCCCGACGGTACCCTCAAATACCTGGGTCGCCTGGACAATCAGGTGAAAATTCGCGGCTTCCGCATCGAACTGGGTGAAATCGAAGCCGTCCTGCTGAGCCATCCAAATGTCGAGCAAGCGGCGGTGAACCCCTGGACAGATGAGGATGGAAATCAGCGGCTGGTGGCGTATGTGGTAAAGGCAGAAGACAGAAGGCAGAAGGCAGAGGGTAGAAGCAATCCAAAATCCAAAATCCAAAATCCAAAATTCAGAAAACGTCTTGCCGAAAAGATCCCAGACTATATGCTTCCAGCCATCTTTGTAGAGCTGGACGAACTGCCCTGCTTGCCGAATGGCAAGCTTGATCGCAAGGCTCTGCCGGTTCCTGAGAAGGTAGTGGGGACTCAAGGCGATGCTCCCCTGACGGAGACGGAGGCGGCGCTGGCGGCAATTTGGGCGGAACTGTTGCCGGTAGCTCAAGTGGGGTTGCACGACAACTTCTTTGAGCTGGGGGGCGATTCGATTTTGGCGCTGCAGGCGATCGCCAAGGCTCACCAAATGGGTTTGCAGCTCACGCCAAGGGATCTGTTCCAGCATCAGACAATTGCCCGACTGGCGACGGTGGTATCGAGCCGCAAGGAGGTGCAGGCAGAGCAGGGACTGGTCACTGGCGTGGGTTTGCTGACGCCCATTCAGCATTGGTTCTTTGAGCAGGGTTTGCAGCATCCCCGTCACTGGAATCAGGCAGTATTGCTGACGGTGCGCAAGCCGATGAACCCGACTTTGCTAGAGCAGACTTTGGGGTTACTGCTAACGCATCATGATGCGCTGCGGGCGGGGTTCGTCCAGTCTGAGGCGGGTTGGCAGCAGCAGTGGCAAGCGCCGGGAGCAGTGCCGTTGACGGTGGTAACGGGGGCAGCGGCTGAACTGCCGAGGGCGATCGCCGAAACGGCCCACGATTTGCAGTCCAACTTTAATCTGGCGACCGGCCCACTGCTAAAGGTGGCCTATTTTGAGTTTGGCGACGAGCGACGCCTGCTGCTGGTATGCCACCACCTGGTGATTGACGGGCTGTCCTGGCGGATAGTGTTGGGAGATTTGCGGCTGGTCTACGGACAGCTTGAGCAGGGCCAGACCACCCAGATGCCGCCAAAGACGACCTCCTTCAAACAGTGGGCGGAGCGCCTCAGTGCCTATGCCTGCACGGCATCACTGGAGGCCGAGAGAGTTTACTGGCAAAGCATCGCGGATACCCCGGTGGAGCAGTTGCCTAGGGACTTTGATAGTGAAGATAATCGGATGGCGATCGCCAACAGAGTAACGGTGAGCCTCAGCGAGGCGGATACTCGTCGCTTGCTCCAGGAAGTGCCGGGGGCTTATCCAGTGCAGATCAACGACCTGCTGCTGACGGCCCTGGTGCTGGCCCTGGAACCCTGGACGGGGGCACGACAACTGCGGCTGGAGCTAGAAGGTCACGGTCGGGAGGATTTGCCAGGTGAATGGGCAACAGACATCGATCTTTCGCGCACAGTGGGTTGGTTTACGTCCCTCTTTCCGGTAAGTTTAGATTTGACCGCAGCGCCTACCCTGGGAGCGGCCCTAAAGCAGGTGAAAGAGACCCTGCGGGTCGTGCCCAATCGGGGATTAGGCTACAGCGTGGGTCGCTATCTGCACCCAGATTCTCTGCCATCGGTGGCGGCGGAGGTGCGGTTTAATTATCTTGGCCAGCTCGATCAGGTGTTGGCGGCAGACGATTGGTTTTTGCCCGCATCGGAATCCACTGGGGCGGCTCGCAGTCCTGAAGACCCGCGCCCGACTCTGCTGGAAATCGATGGATTGATCAGCCGGAGACAGCTCCGCCTGAACTGGACCTACAGCACCGCCATCCACCAGTGCGACACCATCACTCACCTCGCCGAGGCATTTCTGGATGCCCTGCAGCAGCTCATCAACTACTGCCTCACCGCCGCCGAGGATGCGGGCTACACGCCATCGGACTTTCCACACATGTCACTCAGCCAGGGAGAACTCGATGATCTCCTGTCAGATCTTTAGGGGGTTAACATGGATAAACGCAAAAATATCGAGAATATCTATCCCCTATCACCTATGCAGCAGGGCATCCTGTTCCACACCCTGCTGGCCCCAGAGTCAGGCATCTACGTGCCCCAAATCGTGCTGACCCTGGAGGGAGCACTGGATGCGATCGCCTTACGCCGAGTCTGGCAGCAGGCTGTCGCTCGCCACGACGTCCTCCGCACTGCCTTCTATTGGAAACAGCGAGACGAACCCTTTCAAGTAGTCTATCGACAGGCCGAATTGCTCTGGGTACAGCAAGACTGGCGCGATCAGCCCCCCGAACTCCAAACCACCCACCTGCAAGTTTTTCTAGACTGCAACCAGACCCAGCCCTTCAACCTACACACCCCACCGCTGCTGCGGCTGGCCCTGATCCAGGTCGGTAACCATAAACACCACCTGGTCTGCGCTTACCACCACCTCATCCTCGACGGCTGGTCCGCCGCCAACCTCCTCAAAACCATCTTCACCCAATATCTTTCGATGATCATGTCCCCTGACAAGGGCACACAGCCATGCGCCCCTACCCACCCATCCACCCATCCACCCACCCACCCATCCACCCCCTACACCACCTATATCACCTGGCTCCAATCCCAAAACCCCACCGCCGCTCAAACCTTCTGGCAAACCTACCTCCAGGGCTTCCAGGAACCTAGCTACCTACCAATCTGGACAACTTCATCTTCCAAATCCCATATTGCCGATGAGCAACGAACCGAGCAGCAGCGCCTCTTGTCCACCAAACAGACCGTCCAACTACGAACCTTTGCCCAGCAGCACCAGCTCACCCTAAACACCCTGATTCAGGGGGCTTTCGGCCTGCTCCTGAGTCGCTACTGTGACCAGAACGATATCGTCTTTGGTGCAACTTGCGCTGGTCGCCCACCGTCTATACCCGGTTCCGAGACAATGGTAGGCTTGTTCATTAACACCCTGCCGGTGCGCATGAAAGTACCAGAGGATGCTGAAGTGGTTCCCTGGTTGCGGCAGCTTCAGGGCGATCGCGCCACTACCACCGCCTACGAATACAGTTCCCTCATGGATGTGCAAGCCTGGAGTGAGCTGCCCGCCGGGCACTCCCTATTCGACTGCCTGCTGGTGGTCGAAAACTACCCCGTCAATGCCGACATGCTGACAGGGCAAACGACTCTGACGCTCACAGACGTGCGGTTCATCGAGTGGACCCATTTCCCGCTTACCCTGCTGGTGTCCACAGGAGAACGGCTGTCGCTGACCGCCAAATACAGTCGTAAACGGATAACTGACGACGCCATCCACCGCCTGCTGGCCCACCTGGAAACCTTGCTGATGGGGCTGACAACCCACCGGACTATCCAGGATGTCCCCCTCCTCACCCCCGCAGAACAAGAACAAATTCACCTCTGGAACCAGACCGCCACCGACTACCCCCTTGATCACACCTTGACTGAATTAATCGAAGCTCAGGTGGAGGAGACTCCGGATGCGATCGCCGTTATCTTCAAAGACGAAACCCTCACCTATAGTGATCTCAATACCAAAGCCAACCAGCTTGCTCGTCATCTGCAAAGCCTTGGCGTCGGCACCGAAATTCCGGTTGCCGTGTGCGTTGAGCGATCGCCCGACCTGGTCATTGCCCTCCTCGCCATCCTCAAAGTAGGAGGCGCTTACCTGCCCATCGACCCAGAGTATCCCCAAGAGCGAATCACCTGGATGCTCCAAGACGCCACCCCCCCTATCCTCTTCACCCACAACCCCACTGCCCACCATTTCACCCGCCTCACCCACTCTCCCCAACAACTCAACCTCAACACCCTGCACCCCAACGTTCAAACCCCCCAACACTCCAACGTTCCCATCCCCCCATCCCCCCATCCCCCCACCCCCATCTCCCCCCACAACCCCATCTCCCTTCTCTACACCTCCGGCTCCACCGGTCGCCCCAAAGGCGTGGTCAACACCCATCGCGGCCTGGTCAACCGCCTCTGCTGGATGCAAGACGCCTACCCCCTGACCGCCGCCGATCGCGTCCTCCAGAAAACCCCCCTGAGCTTCGATGTCTCCGCCTGGGAACTCTTCTGGCCCCTGATGACTGGAGCCTGCCTGGTACTCGCCAAACCCGCAGGCCACAAAGACAGCGCCTACCTGGTTGAGCTGATTCAACAGCAGCACATCACCACCCTCCACTTCGTCCCGACCATGCTTGCCGCTTTTCTGGAAGTCCCCGACGTGGTCCAATGCACCAACCTGAAGCGAGTCATCTGCAGCGGCGAAGCCCTGCCTGCCTGCCTACAAACCCAGTTTTTCCAAACCCTGCCCAACGTCGAACTTCACAACCTCTATGGCCCCACCGAAGCCGCCATCGACGTCACTGCCTGGACCTGCCAGCCGTCCTTCGATGCTCCCCCCACCGCCACTGTCCCCATCGGTCGCCCCATTGCCAACACGCAAATTTATTTGCTCGACTCCCGCGATCGCCCCGTCCCCCCCGGCATCCCTGGCGAACTCCATATCAGCGGCGTCGGCCTCGCCCGTGGATATTGGCATCGACCGGATTTGACAGCGGAAAAGTTTGTGCCGAATTCGTTTGTTGATTTTGGATTGCCGATTTTGGATTTTGGATTAGGTATCCACGCACAATCCAACCCAAAATCCAAAACCCAAAATCCAAAATGGAACTGCCTTTATAAGACGGGCGATCGCGCCCGCTACCGCCCCGACGGCACCCTCGAATTCCTGGGTCGCATCGACCACCAGGTTAAACTGCGCGGCTTCCGCATCGAACTCGGCGAAATTGAAGCGATTCTGGTTCAACATCCCGATATTTTCCAAGCTGTAGTGCTCCTGCGACAAGACACTCCAACCAATCCTCAACTAGTAGCCTACATAGTTCTAAATCCAAAATCCAAAATCCAGAATCCAAAATTCAAAGACTTCCTCTCCACCCACCTTCCCCCCTACATGGTGCCGACTCAATTCATGACGCTCGCTGCGCTGCCACTTTTACCAAACGGCAAGATCAACCGCAAAGCGCTTCCGGCTCCCGATCGCCCCGAAAAACCTTTTGCCCGATCGCCCCAAACTACCACTGAGTTAAGGATCGCGGACATCTGGCAGGAGGTTTTGCGACTGCCAAAGGTCGGTGCCGAGGACAACTTCTTTGAGTTAGGGGGTAATTCCCTCAGCGCTACGCGGGTAAATACGCGGCTGCAGCAGGCGTTTGAGCTGGATATTCCGCTGCGGGTGATGTTTGAGTGCTCCACCGTTGCTGAGCTGGCTGTCTACATTGACGCCATGCAAATGACTTTGAGTCGAACCTTGAATCAACCCGTGGCTGAGGCGTCAAGACGTAAGGAAATTGAGCTATGAAGACCATCGAGCAATTTTTATCAGATCTCTATCGGCAGGAGGTGCAGCTCTGGGCGGAGGGCGATCGCCTGCGCTGTAATGCCCCAGAAGCGGTGCTGACCGAGGATCTGAGTACTCAACTCCAGGCACGGAAGGCAGAGATTCTGGCGTTTTTGCGGCAGCACGAGACGAAAGTCTCCGCCACAATTCAACCTGTACCTCGGACGGGGCCGCTACCTTTATCGTTTGCTCAGCAGCGGCTGTGGTTCTTGGAGCAAATGCAGCAGGAGGGAGCAGTTTACAACATCCCCCTGGCAGTGCAGGTGCAGGGATGGCTGGACGAAGCCGCCTTCAGCCAGAGCCTCAACGCCCTGGTACAGCGCCACGAAGCCCTGCGGACGCGGTTCATTGTGGTAGATGGACAGCCCGTCCAGGAAATTGTCGCCTCTGTGCCAGTTCCTATCGAGCATCGGGATTTGCGACGATATTCTCCTCCAGAGCAGGAAGCCGAGGTGCGGCAGCAGGCGATTCAGTCGGCCCAGACCCGCTTCAATTTGACCCAGGCTCCTCTACTGCGGGTGGCGCTGCTGCAGCTGGGGGATACGGAATCAGTCGTGCTCTTGACGCTGCACCACATCATTGCCGATGGCTGGTCCCTGGAGGTGCTGCTGCAAGAATTGGGCTTGTTCTATCGCGCCTATTTGACGGGAGGAACGGCACCGCTGCCGCCGCTGCCGATTCAGTACGGGGATTTTGCGGTGTGGCAACGGCAGTGGCTCCAGGGGGAGGTGCTGGAGCGGCAGCTTGGCTACTGGCGGCAGCAGCTCTCTGGGACGCTGCCCGTACTGCAACTGCCCACGGATTTTCCCCGGTCGCGGGTACAGACCTTCCGGGGAGCGGTGGAGAATTTTACGCTATCGACGGAATTGAGCGATCGCCTCAAGTCCCTGGCCCAGCAGCAATCCACCACGCTATTTGTCACGTTGCTGACCGCTTTCAAAGTGCTGCTGTTTCGCTACGCCGGGCAGCGGGATTTGCTGGTGGGCATCCCCATCGCCAACCGCAATCGGGCAGAAGTGGAAGGATTAATTGGGTTCTTTGTGAATACGCTGGTGGTGCGAACCTCCATTGGAGGGGCTTCGCCAACGCACCTCACCCCCCAGGCCACTTTCTTGGAACTACTAGAACAGCTTAGAACCACCACCTACCAGGCTTACGAGCATCAAGACCTGCCCTTTGAAAAGCTGGTGGAAGCCCTGCAACCAGAGCGCGACCTGAGCTACAACCCCCTCTTTCAGGTCAAGTTCCGCCTGGAGAATGCCCCCCAGCAGACCATCGCGCTGCCGGGGCTGACCCTAAAACCCCTACCCCAGGTCTACTCCACCGCCAAACTCGACCTCAGCGTCGATCTCTATGAAACTCCCAAAGGCATCGTTGGCGGCTTTGAGTACAACCAGGATCTGTTCGAGGCCGACACCATACGCCGCATGGTCGGGCATTTCCAAACCCTGCTGGTGGGCATTACCGCCAACCCCCACCAGCCTATCTCCGAGCTGCCCCTACTGACCACCACCGAGCGCCACCAGCAGCTGATTGAGTGGAACCACACCCAGACCCCCTACGCCAGCGATCGCTGCTTCCACCACCTGTTTGAGGCCCAGGTAGAACAGACGCCCGATGCGATCGCCCTCGTCTTCGACAGCCCCGAACCGCAGCAGCTCACCTACGCCGAGCTGAACCACCGCAGCAATCAGCTCGCTCACCATCTACAATCCCTTGGCGTCGGCCCCGAAGTGATTGTAGGGATTTGCCTGGAGCGATCGCCCGAAATGATCATTGCTATGCTGGCCGTGCTGAAGGCGGGCGGTGCCTACCTACCCCTCGACCCCGCCTATCCCCCCGAACGACTGGCCTTCATGCTGGAAGATTCCCAGGCAGCGGTGCTGATTACGAGTGGTGCATTGCTGGCAAAGGGGTTGATGGTGGGCAGTGCCCACCCTACGATTGTGGATTTAACAAGCGACCTCAACCCCATCACCCACCACCCCACCACCCCACCACCCCACCCCCCCATCACCCCCTCCACCCTCGCTTACCTCATCTACACCTCTGGCTCCACCGGCACCCCCAAAGGCGTCCTGGTACCCCACGGCGGCCTGACCAACCTCACCGAAGACAAAATCCGCGTCTGCGACGTGCGGCCCGGCGACTGCGTTCTGCAGTTCTTCTCCTTCAGCTTCGACGCCTCCATTCCCGAAATCGTCATGGCCCTGGCCACCGGAGCCAGACTCCTGCTGGCCCCAAACAAAACCTTACTGCCCGGTCCTGGCCTGGCAGAACTGCTGCGTCGTCATCACGTCACCCACATCACCATCACCCCCTCCGCCCTGGTGAGCGTTCCCTACGGCGGCTTTCCCGACCTGCGGATGGTACTCGTCGGCGGCGAAGCCCCCTCCCCAGAACTGACCCACACCTGGAGCCAGGGTCGCCGCTTCATCAACGCCTACGGCCCCACCGAAACTACCGTCAACGCCAGCATGGTACCGTGCGGCAACGGCCACCCCATCCAGCCCACCCTCCGCCCCAGCGCCAACAAACAGCTCTACGTCCTCGACGACCAGCTCCAGCTTTTACCTATCGGGGCGATCGGTGAACTCCACATCGGCGGCGTCGGCCTCGCCAGAGGCTACCTGAATCGACCGGAGTTGACCGCAGAGCGGTTTGTGCCGAATCCGTTTGTTGATTTTGGATTGCCGATTTTAGATTTTGGATTAGCCACCCATGCACAATCCAATCCAAAATCCAAAACCCAAAATCCAAAATGGAACTGCCTTTACAAGACCGGCGACCTCGCCTGCTTCCTCCCCGATGGGCGGGTCAAACTGCTGGGCCGCATCGACGACCAGACCAAAATTCGCGGCTTTCGCATCGAGCCTGCCGAAATTGAAAACCAGCTCAACCAGCATCCCGACGTCAAGGCCAGTGTCTTACTGGTACGGGAAGACGTGCCAGGAGACAAGCGCTTGATAGCCTACGTCGTTACAAATCCAAAATCCAAAATCCAAAATCCAAAACTCAAAACTTACCTCTCCGACAAACTCCCCCACTACCTCATCCCCTCAGCCTTTGTGCAGCTAGACGCGCTGCCGCTGACGCCGAATGGCAAGGTGGATGTGCGATCGCTCCCCGCTCCCACTCTTGAATCCCCCGAAGTGAGCTATGTTGTACCTCGCAGTGAAATCGAAATCACGCTGGCGGGTATTTTCGCTCAGGTCTTAGGTATCGCGCGAATGGGAATTCACGATGACTTCTTTGAGCTAGGGGGGCACTCCCTGCTGGCGACTCAGCTGGTGGCGCAGGTGCTAAACGCCTTCGATGCGGAAGTGACGGTGATTGACCTGTTCGAAGCGACTACTGTAGCGGGACTGGCCCAGCGCATTGAGCAGAAACAACTGCTGGCCCAACTGCAAACGCGCCCTGTAGAAGACGATGCTGACCGGGAGGAATTTGCCCTGTGAAGGATTTTCAAGGCTATCTCAAACCTAATGTGGTGGTAGAGCCGTTGATCAACCAGTGGTACGCCTGGAGCTACCTGATTCCCCCGGCGACCGCTGCCCGCTACCTGACCCATTCCCAGATTCCTGTCATGGAGTCGTTTGTAGCAGCGCCTCATGTACACGCGGCGGCGCTGAGAGATCCGGCGATGCGGGGCGGGCCGTTTATCCACCACGATGCCAATCGAGTGCCGGAGATTCAGGCGCTGCTGGAAAAAGCACGAGCGGAGCAAGGGGGTTTGCTGGTGCTGAGTGAAGCGATCGCCACCCTGGAATCCCTCTTAGCCAGCCATCCTGCCGGAGCTTCCCTGGAGCCGCTCTATGCCCAGATTCCCGACGCCCTGCGGGGATTTGTAGAACTGGTATACGATCCCCAGCACCGGGCCTCCATTCGCCTGATGGAGGGACTGCTCTACCGCAGCGACTACTACGACCCCAGCCGCCAGAGCATTGCCCTACAACTGGCCAACAGCGATGATCGGGCCTTCGTCCTCAGCACGCCTCGCTTACCCGAAGCAGGGAGCTTTCAGGTGGATCTGCCGTTTGGCGATCGCACCTGGGATCGACTCTTCGCCATGCGCCACACACCCCAATCCGTCCAGCAAATGGCTGCCGTCCTCCATTTGGATAGCCCCCAGACCGACCGCTTTGCCGACCTGTTCACCCCCACTCCGCCCCGCTCCCGCTCAGCCTATACCGGCGACGGCGTCCGCATCCGTTACTTCGGCCATGCCTGCGTCTTAATCGAAACCCAGGACATGTCCATCCTCGTCGATCCCCTGGTCAGCTACGACCAGCCCAGTGGCATGGCCCGCTACAGTTACGCCGATCTGCCCGCCACCATCGACTACGCCCTGATCACCCACAATCATCAGGACCACGTCATGCTGGAAACCCTGCTGCAAATTCGCCACAAAATCCGCCATCTGATCGTCCCCCAGGGCCAGAAAGGCTCCCTGATTGACCCATCCCTCAAGCTCGCCCTGCAGCAAATCGGTTTCCACCAGGTTCAAACCCTCGACGAACTCGATACCCTCCCCCTACCCGACGGCGAAATCATTAGCATTCCCGTACTGGGCGAACACGGCGACCTCAACATCGCGACCAAAACTGCCTACTGGATTCAGCTCAAAGGCCGCACCCTCCTCTGCGCTGCGGACTCCAACAACCTCGACCCCCACCTTTACCAGCACATTCACCACCTGCTCGGCGATCTGGACGTGCTATTCATCGGCATGGAATGCGATGGTGCCCCTTACAGCTGGGCCTACGGTCCCCTCCTCACCCAGTCCGTCCCCCACACCCTGGCCCAAAGCCGCCGTCTAGACGGCTCTAATTCCGAACGAGCGATCGCCCTCGTCCATCAGCTTCAGCCCCAACAGGTCTATGTCTACGCCATGGGCCAAGAACCCTGGCTCACCTTCATCACCTCCATCCACTACACCGACACCTCCCAGCCGATTCAGGAGTCCAACCGCCTGATTGCTCACTGCCAGCAAGCGGGAATTGAGAGCGAGCGGCTGCTGGGGCGGAAAGAGATTGAGCTGGAAGGAAAAGCAGAAGGCAGAAGGCAGAAGGCAGAAGCGGGATTAAGGAGAAAAAGGATAGGAGTTGGAAGTCAGGAGTCAGAAGTCAGGAGCCAGGAGTCGGGAGTCAGGAGTCGGGAGTCAGGAGTCATTTGGGAAAAAGGTAGAAAAAACCCAAAATCCAAAATCCAAAATCCAAAATTCCAAACTTTCCTCCAAACCCTCCAACGCCTCGACATCCGTCTCTGGCTCGACGACGACACCCTGCGCTGCAGTGCGCCCAAGGAGGTGATGACGCCCGAAGTCAAACAGCAGCTCCAGCAGTATAAGCCCAATATTGTAGCCCTACTCAAGGGCGAAACCGTCGAATCCGCGATGCAGGAAGACTGGGAGCAGGATCGGATTCTGCCGGAAGAGATTCGTCCAGAAGGTTCACTGGCCGAAACGCCACCCTCACGCCTTCTGCTGACCGGAGCCACCGGATTTTTGGGCGCATTTCTGCTCCACGAACTGCTGCAGCAAACCGATGCTGAGATTGTCTGCTTAATTCGGGCCGAATCCCAGGCGGCGGGATGGCAGCGACTGAAGCAGACCCTGCACAACTACGGCATCTGGCAGGCAGACTTTAACCCCCGGATCATCGTCCAGCCGGGAGATCTGGCCCAACCGCTTTTAGGCCTTTCCACCCATGATTTCCAGGTTCTAGCGGAAAGCCTCGACGGGATCTACCACAATGGAGCCTGGGTTCACCACGTTTCTCCCTACTCCCTGCTGCGGGCCACCAACGTCCTCGGCACGCGGGAAATTCTGCGGCTGGCCTGCCAGCATCACCCCAAGCCACTCCACTTCACCTCCAGCCTGAGCGTGCTGCCCCTGAAGCCCCCGCCCGGTCAAGCCAGCCTCTACGAGGACGACCCGCTCGATCGCTATCCTGTCCCTGCTGGCGGTTACAACCGCACCAAGTGGGTCGCCGAGCAACTGGTGGCGCAGGCGCGATCGCGCCACCTCCCTATCACCATTTACCGTCCCGGCCCCATCTCCGGCCACAGCCAAACCGGCATCTTCAACGCCAACGACTTTCTCTACCGACTGATGCAGGGCTACATCCAGCTCGGTAGCGCCCCCCAGGGAGCCATGCCCCTCGACATTCTGCCCGTCGATTACGTCAGCAAGGCCATTATCTACCTATCCCAAAAAAACCAGTCCCAGGGCAAAGCCTTCCACCTGATCCACCCCCAACCCGCCTCCTCAGACGGACTATTCGCCGCCTGCCGCACCGCCGGATATCCCATTCAGCGAGTGCCCTATGAACAGTGGTATGGGAAGTTGAGGGCGATCGCCCAGGGCACACAAGACCATCCCCTCTACCCCCTGGCCTCCCTCTTCTCCTCCCGCCGCAACAACACCTCAAATCCCCCAACCAATTCTCCAGAAGTTCCCTTCGACTGCCAAAACACCCTGACTGGACTTGCCGATGCACCATTCTCCTGCCCCCCCCTGGACGAAACCCTCTTCGCCACTTACCTCAAAGCATTACAGAGACCCAGAGCACTTAAACTACCCCCCATACCAGCCAATTCCCCTTAAATCCAACCCACCCACCCACCAACGCACCAACGCACCAACGCACCAACGCACCAACGCACCAACGCACCAATGCCCTAACCCATCTACTCCCTCACCCACCATGACCACCACCCACCGCTACACCAACTACGACACCTGGGCCTGGCTCTATAACGAAACCATGGGACCAGACTATGGCAAAGCCCAACTCAAACTACTCAGGCGAGTTCTCCTCCCCGAACTGCCCCCCAACGCCGCCATCCTCGACCTCTGCTGCGGCACCGGACAGCTCATGCAGCCCCTACTCGAAGCCAGGTACCAGGTCACCGGACTGGATGGCTCTGCCGCCATGCTCGACTACGCCCGCCAGAATGCGCCCCAAGGCCACTACCTGCTGGACGACGCCCGCACCTTCCACCTGCCAGACGAGTTTGACGCCGCCTTTTCCACCAGCGCTTCCCTCAACCACATCATGACCCTGGCTGACCTCACCCTTGTCTTTCGCAACGTTTACCAGGCCCTGCGACCGGGTGGGTTATTCGTCTTCGACCTCAACCACCCCGACCAGATGCAGAAATGGTGGCGCAAACGCATCGCCGAAGGGGAAATCACCGCCCGCTACGCCTGGAGACTCACCCCCGAATATCACCCTGAAACCTCAGAAGGAGCCTTCCACGTCGAAATTTTCCAGGCTCAACCTCCTGCCTCCGGGCTGGCTCGTCTAATGCACCCCCTGAGACAATCCCTCTACCGACTCCTCAGCCTGCGTCGCCTCAACCGCTTCCGCCTGCGCCTGCTATCCCGATTCGAAAAAATAGAACCCACCTGGACACGATCGCACCTCACCTACCCCGTCAAAGGCCACAACCTCCCTGATGTTCAAGCTGCTCTAGAAGCCGTTGGCTTCACCGATATCACCCTTCAAACCATCGATGGCAACCCTGCTCTCGACGCCAACCATTCCGCCCACTTCATCTGCCGCAAACCTTAGAGCATACGCCTACACCCCTACCGCCCGCCCGCTACCCTTTATCTACCTTCTACCCACTCTCCTCTTCATTCTTCATTCTTCATTCTTCATTCTTCGTTCTTCCCATGACCCTCACCCAACCCCCACCCACCCACTTGCAAACCCTGATTGACGCCTACACCCACCGCACCCGCACCTCTAAACAGATGGCGGCGGCCTATCGCTCTGTTCTCGCGGATAAGAGTGCCATTGGCTACGCCTTCTCGCCAGAAATCAAAGAGATGTGCTACCCGATTGTGGCGGTGCGATCGCAAGGCTCCCGCCTCTGGGATATCGACGGCAACGAGTACATCGACATCCTGATGGGGCTGGGCACCAACTTGTTCGGCCACAATCCCCCGTTTATCAAAGCCGCCATTAAGGCCCAGCTTGCTGAGGGCATCCAGATTGGGCCACAATCCCAACTGGTGGGGGAAGTTGCCTGGTTGGTCAGCGACCTGACCGGCATGGAGCGCGTCACCTTCAGCAACACCGGCACGGAAGCGGTGATGACCGCTGTGCGCCTCGCCCGTACTGCCACTGGACGCTCCAAAATCGCTGTCTTTACCAACAGCTACCATGGTCATTTTGACGCCGCTCTGATGCGGGCACCCCTGAGTGAGTACGCCCGAAAGAAAGCGGTGCGATCGCTCCAGTCCAAGCCCCTCCTGGCTCCCCTGGCCGAGTTGATGCAAAACTTCCTCGGCACCCGCGCCGTGCCCGCCGCACTGGGCATCCCTAAAGCGATCGCCAAAGACGTGCTCATGCTCGACTACGGCAATTCCAAATCCCTGGATGCCATCAAAACCCACCGCCACCAGCTCGCTGCCGTCCTGGTGGAACCCGTCCAGAGCCGCTGCCCCGAACTCCAGCCCCGCGACTTTCTCCACGCCCTGCGCGACCTCACCCAATCCACTGGCATTGCCCTGATTTTTGACGAAATGGTCACCGGCTTCCGAGTTCACCCCGGCGGTGCCCAGGCTCACTTTGGGATCCAGGCCGACCTCGTGACCTACAGCAAAATCGCGGGCGGCGGCCTACCCCTCTCCATCATTGCTGGAAAGGGTAAGTTCATGAATCCCATTGATGGTGGTCCCTGGCAGTTCGGTGACGACTCCACCCCGCAAATCCCCACCACCTTTTTTGCCGGAACCTTTTGCAAGCATCCCCTGGCCCTAGCCGCCGCCCGTGCTGCTCTCCAGCACCTCAAAGATCAGGGGCCAGACCTTCAGGAGAGGCTGAACCAGCGTACCGCCGATCTGGTCGATCGCCTCAACACTTTCACAACGGATGCTGGCCTGCCCGTCCGGTTTACTCAATTCGGGTCATTCTTTGCGATCGCCCTCACCCAGAGCCAATTCTCCCCGATGGCCGTCAATCTCCTCTCCTACCACCTGCTCAACCAGGGCATTCATCTACGGGGGGGCGATCGCGGCGGCTTCCTCTCCACTGCCCACACAGTGGGAGATGTTGACGCTATCTACCAGGCTTTTCGAGAAGGACTGATTGCCCTTAAGGAGGCGGGCTGGACGTAGATTCTGGATTTTAGATTTTGGATTTTAGATTTTGGTAGACGTTTTTGAATTAATTGGAGGATATGGTTATGACTCAAGCTGGAGAACCCATTTATCGCGTTGTTGTCAGTAGCGAAGAACGCTACTCCATCTGGCCTGAGCACAAGGATATTCCCTGGGGTTGGCGAGCCGATGGAAAAGTTGGCACCAAACAGGAATGCCTGGAGTACATCAAAGAGGTCTGGACGGATATGCGTCCCCTCAGCTTGCGACAAAAGATGGCTGCTGCTGAGTCAGAAAATTCTGCATGAAAGCGACCTTTCATACCTCAAGCCTTACCCAGGGATTGGCTGATGGAGAAGTCTCCCAATGAACCACTGATCTCCCTGGAGCTTCTAATTCCGTGGGAGCTGCCCCTTGATCAGCATCTATCCTCTAACGAGGGAAAGCGCATTGAACAAGCTCTGCGGCAGCTCCTACAAGCGTTGGCCCATCCCTCACCTCAGGAGGCATTAATGGACATCAACCAGGCTTTGGCAGAATTGGGAAAAGTTGAAACTCAAGTAGCCAGTGTAGGCAGCACTAAAACAGCTCTCAAAGCCTGGGAAGTCGAAGACTACGATCGCTACTTTCAAATTCGCCATGTCCACACTGAGCAATCCGCGACCTGCCTGGTTCGGGGATTGCTGATAACTTGCCAAAGATTCATGATGATCCATATCCAAACCCCCTGGCTGGATGCCACGCAAATTCAGCAGCAAAAACAAGGGTTTGTCAGCTACACCCAATTACTCATGAGAGTTTTCGATTTAGACAACTTAGACGATTGAGACGAAGTAAAACTACCATGACTGCATCCCCAGCCCAAACCATCTGGCGTAGTTTTCACTGGGCATTTTTCATCAATGTCCAGGGACTGATCATTGGCTTGAGACGATTTGAGGCTCAGCTTGCCCTGGGCCACCTCGACCAGGCTCAAACTGAGCTGAAGAGTGCAACAGAATTACTGCTTGCTTCAAGTGCAGCCATGGAGTTGGCGGGTAGCTTTAACCGCCAAGACTATGAGGAAACGGTGCGCCCCTCAATGACACCGCCTCAAGTCCAGGCTACTAATTTCAGTGGCCTCATGTCGTGGGAGCACGCCACCTTGATGCAGGTCTGGAAGCGCTTGCGTCCTACCTTTGAAAACCTTCCTCCATCGCTTCAAATCCAGCACCAGGAATTTGTGAGTGCCTACCTTTCCCTTGCAAAGGCTCACCGGGCTGTCTGCGAAAAATTTGGTGGCGAGGAGGGGGGGAGTCTCCGCTTCGAGGGTGGTTGTGCGGTCAAAACCTTAGACAAATTTGGTGAACACCGCTTGAGCCTCATTGATCCAGCCCACAAAGTAACTGGTGGGGATGAAGCATTTGAAAAGCCCGGCTAGGTCTCAGGCGCTTTCTGGAAAAGCTTTTGCCGTTTGTCGAGGGGGTATGGTATTCGTCCGCAGATTTCGCAGATTTCGCAGATGAATAACGTTTTTGCTAGCATTGTATCTGCGCCCATCTGCGTCATCTGCGGACATATCAGACGTTATTAACAGGACAAGGGATCAATCTTTCCGGAAACTTCCCAGGTTAGGCGATCGCCAGGGCTTCAAAACGCTCACACACCATTACCGGCGAGTCCAGAGAGCCATTCAGGACACAGTCTGATTTGTTGCAGAAGTAGCAGTTTGCCTGACGGAAGCTGTTGCAAACCTGGACAGGATAATCTAGAGATCCTGACATTGGGCAATTGCGGGTGAGACAAACTGTGCAGTTAGCGGTTCGTGCGGCGGTTGCTGGGGCAGAAATTGGTTGAACAGTTGCTTGAGCCATCATTCACTCTCCTTGTTGAAATGACCAGTTGCATGTAGAGGTTGGTCATGTCTTAAACAATACTGCTGTGATTGCAGAAAAGCCAGCCGGGGTAAATGGGGTCAAGCTAGGAACCAATCGCAACTGCCCTGGTTCATTTACATTGAAAGCCTATGCTCTCTGAGCACCACTCCGAACATAGAACCTTTTGGGTTCAAAGCTCTTGCCAATCATAGCCAATTAATCGTTAGAAATGTTTACATTCTTCAGTCCTCTCTATCAAACCTGAAGTGAGGTGGGCTGGGAATGGCCCTGCCCACCTCGAAGGATTCAGGCTTGATGGTCAAATAGTTGCTCGAACGGCGATCGCCACCATCACCGCCGCAAAGCTTACCATGGCCAATCGCCCACCCCAAAGCTCAGCTCGCTTGAATAGTCCCGGAAATGCCTCCTGGATTACGACACGAACTGGGGGCTGATTTGCTGAAGTTACCCTGTCGAAATCAGCTTCAGAAAGGTTTTTCATTGGATTCTATCCCCCTCCTTGATTATCGAGGAGCCGCAACGAGCAGCAATGTAGCAACGAGTAAAGCCACGGCGCTAGTTGGAATCAGGAACAATACTTTTCGGTAGACAGCCGCACTGCGATCCACAACGCTTGGGCGAACTCGGCGTAGCTGTCCCAGGCGATAGAGCTGATCGAGATGATAGCTATCATAACGGGACATGCGGGCAAAGGGGAGTTCCCCTCGATCCCGCTGGGGTAGAATTCGTCGTCGTTGATAGGGAACGGTGTGATCTCCAAAAGAAGCTGCATACTCTTCACTATCGAGGATCTGATCAACAAAGCCCTGAATTCCCTTGGTTGCCAGCACAATCGACCAGGCGAGCTTCTCTCGCTCGTTATAAACCGGTCGTCCCAAAACCCGCTGAATGCATAGCTCGACAAACCGATAGTTGCTATTCGTCTCGTAGTTGAGCCTGCGAAATGAATCAGAGAGCAGCAAGCCCCACACGAAGTCCCGAACAGTCAGTTGGCCATTGCGCAACTGGGATTCTAGCGCCACCTGTCGATGGGCCGTGATCAACTGCTGCTCATTATAAATTTGCCGATAGGCTGCCCAGATCACCTCGTCCATTTCAGTCCTATCGGGCAGGTTATCCAATGTGTACTGTCTCGGGTGCTCGTCCCCAGGTACCTCAATAGCTGCAACCCGTTGGTTTTGACTAGAAAGCGGATAGTTCAATAAAGGAATAGCCATCGTGATTTCAATGTCGAATTGTTGGTTTAACTTGTTGATTTGAGTGGTTGATTTCGCCTGACAGAAGGGAGGATCGGCAGGGAATTGACAGATCCTCATGTAATAGGTGGATAAGCAAAGGAGGCCATTGCAGGTACTTAACTTGGCCTTGGTAAAAACGGTATGAACGACGATTTCGTCAATACTTCGTAAATATCCACCGTAGGGCCAAATGGCCATTTGTCCCTACCAAATTCATACCCAGATTCAGCAATGCCCAACCACTTAAGTTCCCTTTACCCATCCACCGGGTTCCCGCTTAAAGCGGGACAAGATTAGTGGGAAAGTAGGGCGCGGTGCGCCCTACTTTCCCGCCTTAAGTTGATACCCCCCCATCCACCCATTCACCGAATCTATCCAATCCCCGCTCTGGCAATTTCCAGCAGGATAAAGCAAGCGAAAATAACGCCGCCAACGCCGCCGACCAGAAAACCGGAAGTGAATAAACTCCAGCCTCGATAGGACTGCATGTTGGCAGGTAAATTCCCTTTGGGCTGACGCCGACCTTGAAAGACGGCACTTCCATAGATGAACAGGCACAGGCTCAAAATCACCACCAGTCCAGATGCACCGCCAAATCCAGCAATCAAAGCCTGATCGCTATTGCGTAGCGGGCCTAGCTTCAGAAATGGTCCGAGCAGCAGGTAGCCGTGGGCCATCCCAACTTCTAGCCCTCGGGCAACCGAAGGAAGACCGTCGCGGTAGATGGGCAGGTTCCTGATCCAGGTTTGGCTGAGCTGGCTGCTGTTTAAGGGAGTCGCTAGGTTCCCCTGCTGAGGATTCGCCTGATAGGGCTGAATGATGCCCGTCACCAAAGGCTCGCTGTTAAACTGGATATCGCCATACATTGCGCCAGGGTTGAACTTCATTTTGCTAAAGTTATAGCCTGCGGCGATCGCCCGTGCCCGCAATCCGTGCCAGAAGTGCCCTGCCAGCAGCAGCGCGGCAAAAATCACGTGAAACAGCATCAGCCAGGTGCGGGGCGTCACGACGCCGTCAACGGTCGTCGCGCCCAAAGGACCGTAAAACACCTCTGGATACACTGTGTCATTCACCCAGACAAAGTAGGCAGCAAAGAAGCCCATATAGGCCAGGGCTGCCTGACTGTAAGCCAGGTAGGCTTCTCCTGACCAGACAAACAGCCCCTTAGCCCAACGAGTTGGGGCTGTGGAAATGTGCCAGATCCCGCCCAAAACGAGAATCGCACCGATCCACAGATGCCCCCCCACCACGTCTTCTAAATTGTTAACAGCCGCCATACCCTTGAGCGTCCAGCCATCGGGGGTAATGCCGACCAGATAGCCAAAAATAGTCAGCGGGTTGAAGGTCGGCTGCGTCACCAGACGCACATTGGCGATGGCCGGATCATACAGCCCTCCGGCAAAGACAGCTTTGATCACCAGGAGCAGTGCCCCCACACCCAGCAGCACGAGGTGGATGCCGAGGATCGTGGTCATTTTGTTGTCGTCTTCCCAATCATAGCCAAAGCCTTTGGGGTCAAGCTTGGCAGGCCCTAACACTGCGTGATAAATCCCACCAGCGCCAAGAACCGCTGAGCTAACCAGATGAACGACCCCAATGGCGAAATAGGGATAAGCATCAATGATTTGACCATTGGCACCCACGCCAAGCCCCAGGGAAGCCAGGTGAGGCAGCAGAATCAAACCCTGGTCATACATCGGCAGACTGGGATCAAGGCGTGATAGCTCAAATAGCGTCATGGCCCCGGCCCATAGCACAATCAGTCCGGCATGGGCGATATGGGCACCCAGCAACTGGCCCGAGAGATTGGCAAAGCGAAAATTACCTGCCCACCAGGAGTAGGGGTTGAGAGAACCCTCCACATAGTTGTTCGCAACCGTAGCCTCGGTGGAAAAGCCCAGTGGTTTCAAAGGGTTTGCTTGAGTTGTCGTCATGGTAGGCTCACCTCTCCGCGAGTTGATTCAACTACTTTGCCTTCGCTAAAGCTGTAGCCTGCTGCCCGCAGCGCATGGAACAGGTGCCCCTGCAGGAAGAAGAAGCCCAGCCAGAAGTGGCCATTCGCCAACCAGACCCGAGTGGTTAAAGCCCTATCGGGGCTAGCAAAGACCGGGAAGCGATCAAATACAAGCGCCAGGGTCGGCCCGTAGAAATCTGGGGGAAAGACCAGGGCATTTACCGAAACGAATAGGGTAGCGACAAAGGCCATCAGGCTAACGGCACCAATGCTGTAGGAGAGGTAGGCTTCACCCGACCAGACAAACAGGTTTTTAGCCCAGGGTAGGGGGGCTGTCCGGATATGCCAGAGGCCACCCGCGATGCAGATCGCACCAATCCAAATGTGTCCTCCGACCACGTCTTCGAGGTTGTCCACGCTGGCGAGCCAGAAGCGCCCTTGCGTTCCAAAGAAATAGCCGAAAATGGTAACGGGATTCAGGGTCGGACTGGAGATGGTTCGCACGTTTCCAATGATGGGGTCGTACAGACCACCAAAAATCATGGCTTTGGCCACCAGCAAAAAGGCTCCAATCCCCAGCAGCACCAGATGAATGCCCAAAATCGTCGTCATCTTGTTGGGGTCATCCCAGCGATAGCCAAAGAAGGAAAACCGATCCTCCAGTTTCACTGGACCTTTGAGGGCATGAAAGATGCCACCAGCCCCTAAAAATGCTGAACTAATCAGGTGGAGCACGCCAATGACAAAGTAGGGATAGGTATCAACCACCTGCCCCCCCTCAGCGACGCCAAGGCCCAGGCGGGCCAGGTTGGGCAGAACAATCAGGCCCTGTTCATACATTGGCAGGGAGGGGTTGAACTGATTGACCTCAAACAGAGTGATGGCCCCAGCCCAAAGTACAATCAACCCCGCATGGGCCACATGTGCCCCCAAAAGCCGACCAGATAGGTTGACCAGCCGGGCATTGCCCGCCCGCCAGGGGATTTGGGTATTGACGCTTTCTGTAACCACTGTCGTCATTGATATCATTCTCCAAGTAAAAACAATGTAGAAACAACAGGCTATCTCAACCGATGACGGTCTCCGCCGCCGGTTGTGCATTTCTCGCAATCAAATCAAAGAATGTCCCATAGTCTATTCCACGAGCTGCGGCGCGAGCACGGGCGGCATGCCAGAGATGGCCCAGCAAAGCCAGAAAACCCAGCCCCGCATGAACACTGGCGAGGGATGCTCGGATGGATGAGGTTGCGCCATCAATGGGGCCATAAAACACGTCAGGATAGGCAACCTGATTAACCGAAACAAAGACAGATACGCTGAAACCTGCGATCGCCAGAGCTGCCAGGCTATAGGACAAATAGGCTTCCCCCGACCAGATTAACCGCTGCTTAGCCCAGCGCGTCGGTTGGGAGACGATGTGAAAGATGCCGCCGCCAATACAGAGTATGCCAACCCAGACGTGGCCCCCAATCAGGTCTTCCAAATTATCTACGCTGGCCATGCCGGTGATGGTCCAGCCGTTGGGGCCAAAGCCAAACAGGTAGCCAAAAATTCGAACCGGATTCAGGTTGGGCTGCACGACTCGTACCTGTTCCACCAGCGGATCATACAAACCACCAAAGCGAGTGGCCTTCAGCACCAGCAATAGAGCCCCCACTCCCAGTAACACTAAGTGAATGCCCAGAATCGTGGTCATCTTACGACCATCCTGCCAGTTGTAGCCGAAACCCTGTTCGTCCAGCTTTTCTGGGCCAAGCACTGCGTGGTAGAGACCGCCAGCCGCTAAGACTGCCGAGCTAACCAGATGCACCATGCCAATGGCGAAGTAGGGATAGGCATCAACCACTTGCCCCCCCGCACCTACGCCGATGCCCAGAGTAGCGAGATGGGGCAGCAAAATCAAGTTCTGCGCATACATCGGCAGGGACGGATCAAAGCGGGATAGCTCAAACAAGGTCATTGCCCCAGCCCAAAAGACAATTAACGCGGCATGGGCAACATGGGCACCCAGTAAACGTCCAGAGAGGTCCTTAAAGCGGATGTTGCCTGCCAGCAGGGGCACGCCCACTTCCTCGGTGACCTCAAAAGACCAGCCGAGCGATCGCAGCACCGGCGTCCAAAATGTTCCATTGCTCATGACAAGTTCCTTATGAAATCTACTAACCTTTCAGCGTTTTACCGTTGATGATTGAGGACTGGCCACTGTTTCATCCAGCGTTTGGGTGGACGAGGCAGGGGCGATCGCACCAATCTGGCATAGTCTCGACAGCTAATAGCCTCCTCCGATAGCGCCCGCATCGGATGAACCGGACATTTCAAATAGGGGCTGCCGGTGTAGTATTGGCAGCGATGACAGGGAATTTGGTGCAGTTGTCGCAGCCGCTGAATGCCATCCTCTACGGCCACCAGCAGCGTCAGCACAAACATTACCAGAATCGCCCAAATAGCCATCGGTACGAGAACTGCCAGGGCATGGTTGTAAGCTGGAAAAATCATCGCAGTTCCTCAAAGAGAGTAAGAGAAAAGCCCAGAGCCGGAAGCTCCAGGCTTCTGCAACCGAGAGGAGAGGTTGACAACTAAACTTATGATTCGGTCATTGATAGCGCTCGCTCAACCCGGCGGAAGTCAAACCCAAGGGCGCGCAGGGCGTGCCACAGATGGCCTTGCAGGAAAAAGAAAGCCAGGAAGAAGTGGGCATTGGCCAGCCAGCAGCGCGAGGTGTGAGCACCCAGGGGAAGACTCACCGTATCGGCAAAGTAAGGCGTCACGCCTAGCTTGACCGCCAGCGGTGGTCCATAAAACTCTGGCGGGTAGGCCAGGGTATTCACCGCACAGAAGTAGGCCGCAACAAACCCCGCCAGGGCAATGCCCCCCAGGGAATAGGACAAAATCGCCTCTCCTGAAAAGATCAAGACGTTTTTAGCCCACTTTAGAGGCGGCACCAGAATGTGCCAGACGCCTCCCGCAATCAGCAGTACGCCCACATAGACATGCCCACCTACCAGATCTTCAAGGCTGGTAATGTTGGCAAAGTTAATTTGATAGCTGTAGATGGTCAAAGGATCGAGCGTCGGCTGAACGGTATGCACGGTGTGAGTTGTGGCATCATAAAGGCCGCCCCAAATCGTCGCCTTGGCCACCAGCAGCAGGGCACCAGCTCCCAGGAAGAGCAAGTGATGGCCCAAAATCAGCCCCAACTGAGCCGGATCTGTCCACTCAAAGTGGAATTTGCGGGCTTGCCCTTTTGCATCCTTGAGATTGGCAGGGGCTTTGAACGCATGAAAGAGTGCGCCCGCCCCCAAAACCGCTGAGGAAATCAGGTGAACGGCTCCAATCACAAAGTAGGGATAGGTATCAACGATTTGCCCGCCATCACCTACGCCAAAGCCCAAGGTGGCCAGGTGGGGCAGCAGGATGAGGCCCTGTTCTCCCATCGGTAGGCTGGGACCAAACCAGGACAGTTCAAACAGGGTGAGGGAACCGGCCCAGAGAGTCGTCAGAGCTGCCTGAGCTACGTGGGCGGCGATAAATAACCCCGACATCTCGGTAAAGCGAGCATTACCCGCCCACCAGTCATAGGTCACCTCAGTCTGGTCGTATGTTTGCATAAAGTATTTGTCCTTTCTCTTT
>JAYKGU010000121.1:0-10857 GCA_035285585.1 Synechococcales cyanobacterium | reverse complement strand
GACTTCACGTCGCAGGAGATCCGTGCTGCTGAAGACCCTGAGTTTGAGACGTTCTACACGAAGAACATTCTGCTGAACGAAGGCATTCGTGCCTGGATGGCGGTGCAAGACCAGCCCCACGAGAAGTTCGTATTCCCCGAAGAAGTGCTGCCTCGCGGTAATGCGCTGTAAGCAGGGAATATTGAGTTTCCTAAACTCAGCTAACGTGTGAATTCATCAAGGCTCCTGCCAGTGGCGGGAGCCTTTTTTGTGGAGAATCCCATACACTTTTTTGTGACGAGTTCTTTACAGAGGCGGATGTTGTGGCAAAGTTTTTGTTCATCACAGACCTGGATAACACCCTGGTAGGAGACGACGAAGCGCTGGCAGAACTCAATCAGGCCCTCCATCAGCATCGGGAGGATCACGGCACGATTCTGGTTTATTCCACGGGGCGATCGCCCGTTCTCTACCAGGAGCTGCGCCAGGAAAAGGAAATGCTTGACCCGGATTTTACGGTGCTAGCCGTGGGCACCCTCATCTATTCCCAAAACAGCGAGGAGCCTGACCCAGAGTGGGTGGAGTTTCTGTCCCCAGGCTGGAGTCGGGAAGAAGTGGTGGCGATCGCCGCCCATTTCGCCGATCTGGTGCCCCAGCCGCCCTCCGAACAAACCGCCTTTAAGGCCAGCTATTTCCTGGAGGAAACGGTCGCGCCCCAACTCCTTCCCCAGCTCGAATCCGCCCTCCAGAAAAATGGCCTGGATGTGCAGGTGATTTACAGCAGCGGTCAGGATCTGGACATCCTGCCTCGACGGGGCAACAAGGGCGCAGCGGTGCAGTTCCTGCAAAAGCGGCTGGAAATGTCACCGGATCGCACCGTCGTATGCGGTGACTCGGGAAACGACATTGCCATGTTCCAACCGGGGGTGAACCGGGGGGTGGTCGTCGGTAACGCCAAGCCCGAGCTGCGGGAGTGGCATGAGGCGTCTAACTCAGCCGATTTCTACCTGGCCAAGGCCCACTGCGCCGGAGGAATTCTGGAGGGTTTACGCCATTTCGGTTTCTTGCAGCCTTAAGTGATTTTTAGAATGTTTATGGCGTTACGCTTTCGCGTTAGGACATTCAAGAGGTGTGGAACCCCCGCGACGCAGGGGTTCCACACTCAAACCTTAGCCCGTAGGGCCATACACCGTAATTTGTTCGGGCATGTTTGATTTATCCGCAGATTGCGCAGATTGCGCAGATGGGAAATTGGCACGGACAGGGGCTGGTTTTGCTCCAAAGGGGAGCGTCATACCCTAGCAGATCTCCCTCAACCTGGGGCGATCGCCTCTCCCAAGAGACACCATTAATCTGCGCCATCTGCGTCATCTGCGGATCAACAGCTTACTACCACGATGTAAAAACTTTTTCTAAAAAGTACCTTAACGGCTCACCCCAAACCGTGATACATTGGGAAGCAAATGTATTAACAAACAAAGGTACCGATGAGGCTATGCTGGGCTATTTGCGCGGCAAAATCGTTGGCGTTGAAAAAATTGGTGCCCGCGTCATCCTGCTGCTGGAAGTCAACCAGGTCGGGATTGAGGTTCAAATTCCGCCCCGATTGATGGGTAATTTGCCCGGAGCCGGGGAAACGGTGCAAATTTACACCCACCTCCAGGTGCGGGAGGATCAGCTTGTCCTGTTTGGGTTTGCCTCCCTCTCGGAGCGGGATTTGTTCCGCCAGCTGGTGGCAGTCAGCGGCATTGGCCCCCAGCTTGCCGTGGCACTTCTGGATAGCCTGGGGTTGCCCGACCTGGTGCAGGCCATTGTCACGGGCAACGTTCGGCTGCTCTCCAAAACTCCTGGCGTTGGCCCCAAAACGGCGGAGCGCATCGCGCTAGAGCTGCGTACCAAGCTGGCAGAATGGCGGCAGGCATCGGGCCTGGTGGTTGCCCCTAGTGCTGGCCCCGTCTCCTCCGTCCAGGAAGACGTGGAAATGATGCTGCTGGCCCTGGGCTACACCAACGGCGAAATTACGACGGCACTGCGGGCTGTGGGCCAAAGTACGGCCCTGGCTAAAGATGGGGATGCGGAGGCGTGGATTCGGGAGGCGATCGCCTGGCTCAGCCGCTAAGCAAGTTCTGTGTAGGAATCCACCCTCGTCGCGCAGGCATCCTGCCTGCATCCATCTGAGACCATCAAAGAAAAATTGCGGAACCCATTTACAGGATTTTTCGGTAGGGTAGCTTTGTTGCATCTCGACATCATGAAGGGCATGACGGTTCAGCCAGTTTCTCTATCCCAAACGCCTGACGCGGCACTCAAGCATTACTTCGGGTACGAGCGTTTCCGCCCTGGTCAGCAGCACATTATCGAGGCGGCGCTGCAAAACCGGGACGTGCTGGCCATTATGCCCACGGGCGGCGGCAAATCCCTCTGTTTCCAGCTACCAGCTCTCCTCAAACCAGGGCTTACCGTGGTCGTGTCGCCCCTGATTGCCCTCATGCAGGATCAGGTCGAAGCCCTCCAGAGCAACGGCATTGGCGCGACGTTCATCAACAGCAGCCTCACTCTGGAGCAGATGCGGGAGCGGCAGCAGCAAATTCTGAGCGGTCAGATTAAGCTGCTTTACATCGCCCCCGAACGCCTGTTTCAAGAGCGCTTTTCAGCTTTTCTCGACACTGTGCAGCAGCGGATCGGGCTGGCCGGGTTCGCCATCGACGAGGCCCACTGCGTGTCCGAGTGGGGCCACGATTTCCGCCCCGAATATCGGGACCTCCGGCGGCTCCGACACCAGTACGCCAGCACGCCCATGATCGCCCTTACGGCAACGGCGACCGAGCGGGTGCGGCAAGATATTCTCACCCAGCTCGAACTGCGGGAACCGTTCGTTCACGTGGCCAGCTTCAACCGGGCAAATCTCTACTACGAAGTGCGCCCCAAGCGGAAGCAGTCTTACACCGAACTGCTCGCCCTGATTCGGCAGGTCGATGGCGGCTCCGGCATCGTCTACTGCCTCAGTCGGCGGCGGGTAGATGAACTCACGGTTCGCCTCCAGGAGGATGGAATATCAGTTCTCCCGTATCACGCTGGTTTGGGAGATGAAGAGCGATCGCGCAACCAGACCCGCTTTGTTCGGGACGATGTCCAGGTGATGGTGGCCACGGTGGCTTTCGGTATGGGCATCAATAAACTTGATGTGCGCTTTGTGGTTCACTACGACCTGCCGCGCAATCTGGAGGGCTATTACCAGGAAGCGGGGCGGGCAGGCCGGGACGGTGAACCCGCCCAATGTCTGATGTTCTTCAGCTACGCCGATATCCGCACCGTCGATTACCTGATCGACCAGAAACCCGACCCCGACGAACAGCGCATCGCCCGCCAGCAGCTCCGCCAGATCATTGACTATGCGGAGGGTTCGGACTGCCGCCGCACCATTCAGATGGGCTATTTCGGGGAACACTTTCCGGGGAACTGCGGCAACTGCGACAACTGCCTACACCCCCAGCCTACGGAAGATTGGACGATTGAGGCCCAAAAGTTTCTCTCCTGCGTGGCCCGCTGCGAAGAGCGGTTCGGCATGGCCCACATCATCGACGTGCTGCGGGGGTCGAAAAACAAGAAAGTTCTTCAGTACGGCCACGATCGCCTCTCGACCCACGGCATCGGTCGCGATCGCACCGTTGATCAGTGGCGGGCTTTGGGGCGATCGCTCCTGCACCAGGGTCTGCTCTCCGAAACCACAGACGGCTATCCGGTTTTGAAGCTCAACCCCCAGAGCTGGGAAATTCTGCGGAAGCAGCGGCAGGTCCACATTGTGGTGCCCAAGAATCTCGTGGATGACCAGCCAGAGATGTCCCAATCACGGGTTGAGGCCGAACTGCTGTTCCAGCGGCTGCGATCGCTGCGAAAACGGCTGGCGGATGAGCAGGCGGTGCCGCCCTACGTGATTTTTGCCGACTCCAGCCTGCGGCTCATGGCCCAGCTCATGCCCCAAACCCTGGAGGCGTTTGGTTCAATTTCGGGCGTGGGACAGCGCAAGCTAGAGCGCTATGGTCAGGCGTTTGTTCAGGAAATTCGCGCCTACTGTGAAGAGCAGGGCATTGCGATCGCTCCAAATTCCCCTTCGATAACAGATACAGCGGCGGTCAATCCGCTGTCTTCCTCTGCGGCAGATCCGCCCTTACTCGCCCGCACCCATTTTTTCACCCTGGATCTTCACCAGCAGGGCTTCTCTCCCGAGCAGATTGCCGAGGCCCGCAACTTGAAAACCCGAACGGTGATTGAGCATCTGTCTCTATTGCTGGAAGCCGGGCGGGCGGTGGATGTCGATGCCCTGGTGCCGCCGGATCGGCAAACGGCTATTGACGCGCTGATTCAATCCGTTGGCGACTTTTCCCTGCGGGCGGTGCGAGAGGCGTCGGGCGATCGCTTCTCCTACGACGAAATTCGATTGGTGCGATCGCTTTGCCGCTATCGCCAGCGGTCTGCGCCAGCGGCTCCCGAATAGGGCAGGAATATCAATGCCGGGATGCCTCAACCAGCTCAGCGTAAAGATCCTGCTCTCCCATCCAAATTTCCGCTAACAGCCACATGCCACGCTCAGACAAATAAACGTCCTCCCCGTCCAGGGTAATATCGTCGGCGGTGCCGCCAGCAGCCAATACTAAATCCTGAACCCACTCCGGACAAGGTTCCGGGGCGATGCCTTCCCGCAAAAGATACTCCACATAAACGCAGCGTGCGGGAGGCAGCGTTTGCATCAGGAGGTCATAAAGCGATAGTCCGGTACGGATTTGCACACCGACGACAACCTGCTGGAGATACCAGGCGGCCCGTTCGCGAGGCAGGGCACTCAACCGTGCTTGAATCGACTTAAGAATGCGACCGACAAAGTCAGTGCCCAAATGACGGTTAATGGCGCGGGCAGCGTTGTCGGGCTGGCACTCCACGGATGCCGTAATATCATCCCAATCGATTTCCGGATAGCACTGCTTCAAAAGCTGGTAGCTGCGCTCGTTCATCCGCAGACTACCGCCACAGGTATCGACGGAGAAATCCTCTCCAGGAATGGCTCCGGCCCGAGCCAGGGCGTGAAAGAGTTGGGTAAGCTGTTGATGCATGGATTTGCCCTTCTAGTGCGGCTTTTACACAACATTTAACATTTAATTTGGCACTGTCCATCCTCGTTAAGGATGAGTTAAGACAAGATCCAGTCAGATATCCGCAATTTTCGGAAGCGGAAGGCTCAATCTGCCCATCAGCCAAAGGTGGATGGCTTGACCAGACATTTTCTGAGAAAAAGTTTCCGCTCGGTCGAGGAGAACCGGCTGATCCGGCGTGATGCGTTAGACTGAAGTAACATCGGGGAAAAGCTCATCTCGCTTGAGTTTCAGGAGCTAATTAGTAATCTGGAGTTGTCCAGATCCCCAAAATTAAGTTAAATTTAATTAAGATTTTTACTCACCAAAAGTCATCCATGGGTTACACCATGGCGATCGCCAGGGATGGCTTAGCATAAAAAAACGTACTTTACGCTTTCAACACAAAGCTCGCCGGTTTATTTCCGCTGTATTTCAGAGGCTATCTGAGTTATGAAAATTTCCTGGAGAACCCTTCTCCTTTGGGCGCTACCGATTCTGGTCATTGGCTTTTTCATCTGGCAGGGAGCCTTTTCCTCAGCTTCGGTAGATGTTAGCGGCAACGCGGCCAACACGCGTATGACCTATGGCCGGTTTCTGGATCGGCTGGATGCGGGTCAGGTTACCACTGTGGATCTCTATGACGGTGGGCGCACGGCGATCGTCGAAGCCCTCGACCCAGAGCTGGGTAATGGCATTCTGCGATCGCGGGTTGATCTCCCTGGCAACACACCCGACCTGATCAGCCGCCTCAAGAGCGAGGGCATTGCCTTCGACATTCACCCACCCCGCAACGATGGAGCCATTTGGGGGCTTTTGGGCAACCTCATTTTCCCTGTTCTATTGATTGGCGGCCTCTTCCTATTGTTCCGTCGCTCCGGTTCTGGGGCGGGTGGCCCCGGTCAGGCCATGAACTTTGGCAAGTCGCGGGCACGCTTCCAGATGGAGGCCAAGACTGGGGTAATGTTCGATGACGTGGCGGGCATTGAAGAAGCTAAGGAAGAGCTGCAAGAGGTGGTCTCCTTCCTGAAAAAGCCGGAGCGGTTTACGGCGGTGGGGGCACGCATTCCCAAAGGTGTTTTACTGGTTGGCCCTCCAGGAACTGGAAAAACGCTGCTAGCCAAGGCGATCGCCGGAGAGGCGGGTGTACCCTTCTTCAGCATTTCTGGCTCTGAGTTTGTCGAAATGTTTGTTGGAGTAGGCGCTTCCCGAGTCCGCGACCTGTTCAAAAAAGCCAAAGAAAACGCGCCCTGTATCATCTTTATCGATGAAATTGACGCCGTGGGTCGCCAGCGGGGTGCGGGCATTGGCGGCGGCAACGACGAGCGGGAGCAAACCCTGAACCAGCTCCTGACCGAGATGGACGGCTTTGAGGGCAACACAGGCATTATTATCATCGCTGCGACCAACCGTCCCGATGTGCTCGATTCTGCCCTGCTGCGACCGGGCCGCTTCGACCGTCAGGTAATCGTGGATCCCCCCGACATCAAGGGGCGTCTGGAGGTGCTAAAAGTTCACGCCCGCAATAAAAAGCTGGCCCAGGAAGTATCTCTGGAGGCGATCGCCCGCCGCACCCCTGGATTCACCGGAGCCGATCTGGCTAACCTACTGAATGAGGCGGCCATCCTCACCGCCCGTCGTCGCAAAGACGCCATCACCATGAGCGAAATTGATGATGCGGTTGATCGGGTCGTGGCGGGAATGGAGGGTACGCCACTGATCGACAGCAAGAGCAAGCGGCTAATTGCGTACCACGAATTGGGCCACGCGATCATCGGCACCCTGCTGAAAGATCACGACCCAGTTCAGAAAGTGACCCTGATTCCCCGGGGTCAGGCGCGAGGGTTGACCTGGTTCATCCCTAACGAAGACCAGAGCCTCATCTCCCGTGCCCAACTGATGGCTCGCATTACAGGAGCGCTGGGAGGTCGCGCCGCCGAGCAGGTCATTTTTGGCGATGCGGAAGTGACGACGGGCGCAGGTAATGATTTACAGCAGGTCACGGGCATGGCCCGACAAATGGTGACCCGATTCGGCATGTCCGACCTGGGGCCGATTTCCCTGGAAAGTCAGCAGAGCGAGGTTTTCCTGGGGCGCGACCTGATGACCCGTTCCGAGTATTCGGACGAAATCGCCTCCCGCATTGATGCCCAGGTGCGAGCCATCGTAGAGCACTGCTACGACGAAGCTCGCCGCATCGTTCGCGAGAATCGGGGCGTCATTGACCGCCTGGTCGACTTGCTGATTGAGAAAGAGACGATCGACGGCGAGGAGTTCCGCCGCATTGTTGCAGAGTACTCTGACATTCCGGAGAAAGAGCGTTACGCTCCCCAACTCTAATCTGGGTTAGCCAGGGCGAAACTCTTGCTGGGATGATCTACATTGAAGGGGGGACCTCCCCCCTTTTTGATGTAGGTTTTTGTTATGAATTAGACTATCTAAGAAGGCATGACTCGCCGATTGAGTCGCCAAAGCGTTAGATTTCAGTCAACATTAGCCTCAACATTAGCCATTGCCGACGTTGTTTACCCGACCAGGAAGAAGAAGTCATGGGATTGTTTGACCGCGTAAGCCGGGTAGTCCGGTCTAACCTGAATGCTATGGTTGGCGCTGCTGAAGACCCAGAAAAGATTCTGGATCAGGCAATTATCGACATGCAGGAGGACTTGGTCCAGATGCGGCAGGCGGTTGCCAGGGCGATCGCCAGTCAAAAGCGTGTCCAACAGCAGTTTAACCAGGCGCAGTCAGAGGGCAATAAGTGGCATCAGCGTGCCCAGCTTGCCCTGCAGAAGGGTGATGAAGGCCTTGCCCGCGAAGCCCTGAGCCGCAAGAAAACCCAAACGGAAACTGCCGCTGCTCTCAAAACCCAGCTCGATCAGCAAGAAACGCAGGTTGACACCCTGAAGCGTAGCCTGATTGCCCTGGAGGGCAAAATTTCGGAGGCCAAAACCAAGAAAGACATGCTGAAGGCCCGCGTCAGTGCGGCCAAGGCCAATGAGCAGTTACAGAGCACGATGGGGCAGCTGAACACCGGCAGCTCCATGGCAGCGTTTGAGCGCATGGAAGAGAAGGTTCTGATGATGGAGGCTCGCTCCCAGGCAGCAGCAGAGCTAGCCGGAACTGGTTTAGAGGAGCAGTTCGCCCAACTTGAGTCTGGATCTGATGTGGATGATGAATTGGAGGCTATGAAGGCTCAACTTCTCGGCGGGGCAACCACTGAACAGGCTCAGCTTCCGGCAGCCGAAACCAGCACGGCAGCCCCCCAGAACGAAGTTGTCGATGCGGAATTGGAAGCCTTGAAGACGCAGCTCGATCAGCTCTAGACCGCTTTAGCCAGGTGTAATTCAATAACCTGTAAGGAGATCTTCGAAAATGATCCTACCGAACGACGTAGGGTCAAATGGCCATTTGACCCCACCAACCGTCTAACTGGGGGTAGAATTTTTCCTAGAAATCGCCTAATTATCCGATCTGTAGGGGCATGGAGTTCCACGCCCCTAAGTCAGGAATTTCACCTTATTAAATCCATGATCCCAAGCTGGGAGAGGGGGCTGGGGAGAAGGGCAATGTCTATGCCAAATGGCCCACTCGCCAAAACCCTGGCAGGTTTTTTGGGGAAGTAAAAACGCTGGCGAGTTTTGGGTTAAGCACTCAGGAAAGGCAAAATCAAAAAATTCCCTGAAGAGCTAATCTCCAGGGAACTTCGAGGTTAAGTGGCGGGGAGCGGATTTGAACCACTGACCTTCGGGTTATGAGCCCGACGAGCTACCAGACTGCTCTACCCCGCGACGCTTTATCTAGTATAGCAAAGGACTTTCTAAATTGACAGGCAATTTATCCTCTATTTTGGTCAGCCTTCCCCGGAATCTCTTGGCGATCTTCAAAGCATCGTCAGTTCCCCCACCACCTCCAGCCGCTTATAGTTTCCCAGGGTCATAAACGACTCGTATAGCTTCTCAGCAATGGTGGGGGTAATCCACCCAAGCTGTTTCATCAGGTGGATGGCTACAGCATATTTGGCCCGTCTCGCACCATCTACAACCTTAATGGCGACTCCCAGACCATGCCCCAGACGAGCAATGCACTGGATGCCTTCAGAACCGGCTTTGCTAATCAGTTCTCCCTCGGTCAGGCGCATGACTTCCGTGTCAAACTCCCCCTCACCAGCGATCAGCTCAGGATAGTGGGTCATGGCTCGGACGATACGCTCCATATCGAGGCTGTTGCCCGATGCGAGCTGGGCATAGAGAGTTGCAAGTTGGCGCAGCTGCATGAAGTAGGTTGGCGCACCGCAGTCATCGTGGACACTAATAAATTCATCCGGAGGCATCTGCAGCAGTTCTGCGACTTTCCCCAGAATTAATTTTTGTACTGGGTGATCGCGATGCAGGTAAGTGTTGAGCGACCAGTTTCGCTGCTGGCAAACGGCCAGCATTCCTGCATGTTTTCCAGAGCAGTTGTGCTGTAAGGGGCTTTGCTTGCCCTCAGGGATGGGGCACTGCAGGACAGACGGATCGACGTCGCACCGCCACAGAATATTAAAAGCTTGCCGCGCCTGTTCGATCGTGCCGCGATGGGATGCGCAGGTAATGGCCAGGTCTTTGTCGGTGAGGCCAAACCGCTCCATGGCCCCCGTCGAAGCCACAGCTAGCGCTTGAAATGGCTTGAGCGCCGATCGCACGAATATCGAGTTGTCAGGATTGCCCGCAACCGACAATACGCGACCTCGCTCGTCGCAAACCGCCGCCTGGACGTGATGGGTTGATTCGACGATGCCTTCCCGAAGGAGCCGCACCTCAACTTCCGCTGTCTGTGTCCGTTTTCCTCTGGTCATAATAATGACTTTGGCACACTCCCAATTACCTGACAATACTTGCTGCCATAACGGCTGAGGTCACAGCCCGATGGCTGCTCAGCCCAAATTACCCCACTTCACCCTATCTAAAACGCCCCAGGCGATCGCCTCTAGAAGTAGCCCCAGCCCAATTATCCCCAGGGTTCGGCGCAACCGCACCAGCATAGGCTTGATTTGGTACGCCACGATCAGCCGATCGCGCTGTAAGACTTCCGGGGGCTTGGTCCAGGTTTGCCCATCATACCAGCCCGACTCTTCGTAGAAGATGGTTTCTCGACCGAGGCGATCGCCAATGTAGACCCAGCCCAGATACAGCCTCACGAGCGCCAGGATGGGAATGATGCAAGCCCCCGCAGCACCACTCAGGGCAAATTGCAGGGGAAACCGGCTAACGGGGAAGCTCACTGCTGCCACTGGCCCCACCACTACCCAACTCAGACCCCACAAAACCAGCATGGGTTTGAGGTAGTCGGGCAGATCCAGGCTAGCCCACCGGAAGAACCAGGATTCTTTTAAGTCCTGATACTCGTTGATTGGCTGCTGTTCGGCTGGGACTGGGCAGACAGATGCAGGAGAATTCATAGTTAATCTAACGAATCTTGGGGCACCAACAGCGCTGACCAATCTACTTTTTTTGCATGCCCCCAAAACGCCTCCAGGTTGTAAAACTCACGCTCTCGCGGCATAAAGATATGGGCAATAACGTCGCCATAGTCAAGCAGCACCCAGCTTCCTTCGGAGGTGCCTTCTACTTGTTTTGGGTTGCGCCCCCACTGTTCATGAACCCTGTCTTGAATCGAGCGAGCGATCGCCCTCACCTGAACACTGGAAAAACCGGTCATGATGAGGAAAAAGTCAGCCAGATAGGACACCTCCGCGACATCTAGTAATGAGATA
>JAYKGU010000120.1:0-10422 GCA_035285585.1 Synechococcales cyanobacterium | reverse complement strand
CCCGCTGTACTTCGGCCTCAGCCGCCCGGATATCCGTGGGTCGCACCTCCGCCATTTGATCCAACGTTGCCCGCGCTGCATTGATTTGCTCTTGAAAGGTGGTTTCGATGCGACGACGCTGCCTTTGCGCCTCGTTCCACTGTTCTTGAGCGGTAATCATCGCCAATCGCTTGCTGTCGAGTTGGGACGCGGTAATTGCGCCTTCTTGAAATAGGCTCTGATAGCGGGCATATTCCGTTTGGCAATACTCCACTTCTGCCTGGAGCCGGTTCAAGGTCTGGTCTTGGGCTGCCAACTGCCCCTGCAAGTCGGCTTTGAGGCGGGCAATGGTGGCGTTTTGGGCCTCCAGCTCGCCAGTTTTAGCCCCAGCCTGAACCTGTGCCAGGTTAGCCTGAACCACCTCAACCCTTCTCTCTGCCTGCACCACCGCTGCCTGGAGGCTTTCAAAGTTGTCCAGAATGGCGATCGCCGCCCCCGCTTCTACCCAATCTCCCTCCTGCACCAGAATTTGGGCAACCCGGCTACCCATGCCATTGGGAAAGATAGGAGCCGACAGGTCCACCACTTCGCCTTCCGGCTGCAAGTATCCCAGGGAAGAAACGGCAGTTCTCTCCACCTGGGCCGGAGCCGAGTCGGCAGGGGCGGTGCGGCGGAAGCGGGAAACAGTATAAAAGGTTATTCCACTCGCGGTCAGTGCGGCGGTGATGACCCCAGCGGTGAGCCATCGAGAAGCGGGTTTGAGCAGGGGTTTGGGGTCGGAAACAAAGCCAGGTTTCACAATAGGTAGTAGGGGGGTCACATTGTCGGTCAAAAAGACTGGTGGTGCTCATTCCGCCAGGCCTGCGGCGTTTTTCCGTAAAGGCGGCGGAACTGGCGAAAAAAGTGCACTGCATGGTGATAGCCGACCTGACTGGCAATTTGCTCAACGGTCTGGTCGGTTTCCAGGAGCAGGGAGCAGGCGGCGGCCATGCGGTGCCGAATAATCCACTGGCGGATGGTCTGCCCGGTCTGCTGCCCCATCAGGTGGGTCAAATAGGCTGGGGAATAGCCAACCGCCTGGGCTACGTCGCTCAGGGCGATCGGTCGGTGATAGTTAGTGGTGATGAAGCGAAAGACTTCGCTCAAAGGCGGGCCGTAGGATTCAATGGGTTGGGATGGGGATGAAGATAAGCTGGCTGGCAGTAGGGGGGGCATGGGCGATCGCCCCTCGCCGGTATAGCGCTGATGGAGCAGGGATTGCCTTTCGAGCTGGGCGGTGATGGTGCCCATCAGTTCTTCAATGGTGCAAGGTTTGGTTAGATAGCCACTGGCACCCAGCTCCATCGCTTTGTGCAGGTCTGAGCGGGTCATTTTGACGGTGACAAAGATCAGGGGAATGATGGCGGTGGCGGGGCTTTCACGCAGCGTTTGCAGAACAGCAAAGCCATCTGGTTTGGCCATGACCAGTCCGCAGGTGATCAGGTCTGGCAGGTGATCCCGTGCCTTTTGAATACCGGTTCGCCCATTGGCAGCGCCGATCGCCTCAAAGCCCCTGGTTCGCAATCCCTCTAGAAAAAGGTTGCGGACTGCATCTTGCTCTTCAATCACGAGAATTTTCTTGACTGCCGACTCTTTCATTGGCACCCTTCCTCAGAAATGAGATGGGACTGTTGTTTAGTGATTTCGTCAGCCAACGCGAATTTTAGCTCTTGCAGCTTAGCTCTTGCAGCAGGGAATCGACTTCTGCCCTGAGGTTCTGAAACTTTACTTTGCCCTGGGGGTTTTCGCTCCAGTCTTCTACCACGCTCAACGTGCCGTTCAAAAATTGGGCCTGGCAGGCATAGCGCTGAATTTTGCCGCTGGAGGTTTTGGGGATGCTGCCGGTTTTGACCAGCACCGTAGCGTAAACCTGGAGGCCATGCTGGGCGGCGATCGCCTGACGGATATTGCCAACGGCCTCCTTCACATTCAGATTGCGCAAATAGCTGCGCTCGACCTCCTGAACGATCACCAACCTTTCTTCCCCTTTGACCTCTACGGTAAAGGCCGCGCCAGACCCAGCCCGGAGAGCGGGATGGCTTTGCTCAACGGTCAATTCAATATCCTGGGGATAGTGATTTTGCCCCCGGATGATCATCAAATCCTTGAGTCGTCCGGTAATAAATAACTCACCATCCAGCAAAAATCCCAGATCCCCCGTGCGCAGGAAAGGGCCTTCCTCCCTATCGGCCAGGTAAGCATGAAAGGTTGATTGGGTCTGTCCCGGCTGATTCCAATACCCCTGGGCCACACTTGCCCCGGCGACCCACACCTCGCCCACCTGATTGGCGGGGCACGGGGTGAGCCGTTCAGGATCCACAATGATGATTTGCATCTCTGGTAAGCTGCGACCGCATCCCACTATGGTACGAGTTTCGGGGGTGCGAGTTTCGGGGGTGCGAGTTCCGGGGCGATCGCCCTGCCTCACCTGAATTTGGTGCCGCTCCAGGGCTGCCGCATCCACCACGTGGGTAATGGGTGTCACCCCCCGCATCCCTCCCGTCACAATCAGCGTCGTTTCCGCCATGCCATAGCAGGGCAGAAAGGCTGATTTGCGGAAGCTACAGGGTTTGAAGGTTTCCGCAAATTGCTCCAGCGTGGTAGAGCGGATTGGCTCAGCTCCCGTAAAGGCCACCTGCCAGCTACTGAGATTGAGCTGTTCGAGCTGTTCGGGCTTGACTTTTTGAGTACACAGATCAAAGGCAAAGTTGGGGCCACCGCTCGTGGTGGCTTGAAACTTACTGATGGCCTGGAGCCAGCGCAGGGGCTTTTGCAAAAACGCCAGGGGCGGCATCAAAGCCATGGGTGCCCCCACATAGAGCGGTTGCAGGATGCCACCAATCAGTCCCATGTCGTGGTAGGGCGGTAGCCAGCTCACCCCGCGACTGTCGGGCGTATCCGCGAAACAGTGGTGGATCAGAGCTGAGTTGTGTAATACGTTACGGTGGCTTACCATCACCCCTTTGGGCGTCCCCGTCGATCCCGAAGTGTACTGGAGAAACGCCAGTGCGTCAGGCTCAACGCTGGGAGACTGCCAGGCCGTTGCCAGATCGAGGTTCACCGCGTCAGTCGCCAGCCATTGGAGCTGGGCAAAGTCGGCTTCTTCCTCAAAGCGCTCTTCGATAGATGTCATCATCGTCGCCGTTGTGAGCGCCAGCGTTGCCTGGGAAGAGGTCAGAATGGCCCGCAGTCGAGACATATTCTGGTTGCGTCGAGGCGGGTAGGCCGGAACGGCGATCGCCCCCGCATACAAACACCCAAAGAATGCCGCAATAAACTCCAATCCGGGGGGATAGATGAGCAAAGCGCGGGAACCGGCAGCATTCAAGCTCTGGAGTTGGGTGGCGATCGCCCTGGCCTGCCGATCCAGATTGTGATAGGTGAGCTGCCCAGTTTCCGTCTCGCCGTCCTGAAGGAAGGTATAGGCGAGGCGATCGGGCTGATCCTTGGCTCGACCTTGAAGCAGGTCTACCAGCGTTGCACAATCCTGTTCAGTCGTAGTGGGACGGGTGAAGCAAGCAGTCATACCTATTCTCCCTGGTCAATTTGATGAGTCTTATTTACTCAACTAAGTAGAACCGCATTGAAAAACGAGAGTTAGAAAACCGGGGAAGCGCCCCGGCGGGCGCTCCCCCGGTTTTCTAACACGAATTTAATTGTGCCGACCTACTTAATTAGGGTTGAACCATTCCTGCAGGCCCAATTAGCCGAACTATTAATCCGAAGGAATCCAGCCGATATCTGATCAATATTTGGCTGACGATCATTCCTGCAATCATTCCTAATGTAGTTGGGTAAAATTACTCTCCTAAGGGTCACACCCCCTAACGAGGGACGTACCCCCAAGAAAATGTAATTGAAATTGCTCAAGCACTTAAAATCAATTCTGAGAGCCGTTCCTGAGCAGAACCACCCAGGCTATCAAGGTTTCTTCAGCAAGGCTTAGGGGATCTGGGAATTAGAAAATCTATTGAATCATTCAAGCCTATCGCTCCCCCCATTAATCAAATAACATCAAGCCAGAGCAAAAATCGTTCTGATTGTTACGCTTTACAAAAGCTTCACAAACTTTATCCAAGCATTTGACGCACAGCATAGAAAGCCATGAAGTACCAAATACTGCTACTTCATGGCCATACTATCCGCCTCGTATATTCATCCAAAAAAAATTGCTCTTTTCATCTATCTAAAGATAGAGAGAACTTCAAAACGCTAAGTGTCAAACATTCGCTACGCGATCGCCCTCTGGATGAACGTAATCCCTTTCAAGAAATTCCCTACGATTGTCTTCTATTACTCATTTGCACTCGTGCCAATAGACTAGAATCTATGATGGCAGACGAATGGCAGACGAAGTGGCTGGCCATAAATAAAGCAGGCGGGGGCACACCCCATCATCGCTTCGTTGATTGATAGCTACCTACTTAATTTCTGCAAACACAAACCCATTACCAGAATCGAAAAAATAGTTAGTCCGATCGAAATATTTTTCATTGTGAAACTACTTAGCTTCGGTGTAGTCTCTCTTCAAGAATCTTTTTACAAGCGATCGCCCCTTAGCTCAAGGTTTCTGCTCCCCTAACGAAATGACTGGTGTTCCCCCGTACTGAGTTTGCTGGCGTACCAGGAATATATTCCTTCAGCTACATGCCGCTATTTCCTAAAGTGAAGAACACTTTCTTTGACGATTGCCCTAGTTGCAGGAAAACCCATGAAATCCCAGATTAGTCCGGAAACAAAGGCGTTTGGAACGTCATTTGCCCCTACGGAGATTCAAACCTGGATTATTAACTACCTGGCCGAGCTGCTTGAGGTTGATCCTGACGAAATTGATCCGACCGTTCCCTTTGATTGCTACGGCTTGGATTCCGCCGTTGCGGTTGGAATGACAGGAGATTTGGAGGATTGGCTAGGCCAGAGGTTAGACCCAACTTTGCTGTACGATTACCCGACTGTAGAATCCTTTGCCCAGCATCTATCTGAAGAGCTTAAAGTTGCTGCTTAGAGTGTGTTTGTAGATAACTTATGACTGTGTTAAACCCTTGCCCTTGATCGATCCCGCCTGGCCTCCCTTGAGAAGGGAGAAACGCAGCTAAAGGTCTGAAGTCCTCCTTCTCAAGGGGGATTTAGGAGGATCGAAACATCAGTTCACAAGCAGCTTCTAAGGATTCACCTTGTTGAATTTACGTCCCTTAAGTCCCAAAATGCTCCCCCGAAAACTGGCCAGGCTTTCTGAAGTCGAAACTCTCTAAAAAGTTTAGGTCGGTTCCAGGGATTTGGTGAAGTTTAATGCTTTGACTTCTCGTCACTACCTACTACACGCAGGATCCATCATGTTCGACACTGCTAAAGCCGTCGCCACGAATCAGCATCCTCTTCCCAATCAATCTGCAAGCTCAGAGAACTTCGATGCGAGTTCCCTGTCGGATTTCCAAAACTGTGCCAGCAAAAAGCATATCAAGATCACCGAGATTAACTATCGGCGCAACGCGGAATCTGACTTTACAGAAAAGATTCAGGAATTGGACAGAGCCTTTGATTACGAGCGCGATCGCAACTATTGGTGGAGTGAACCCGAACTATCGCTTCTCTACGGAACTCCCCTTTATGCCGAAGCAACCCAGACCCAGCGCCAGGCCCTGAATCACCTGTACTGGGCCACTCAGTACAATCAAACTGCCGCCACTGAGGCCAATGCGGTTCTCTACAATCAGGTGACGGCAGGGGTCTTTGCGGCCATGGGAGGATATGACATCCTGTGTGAGGAATTAGACCTGGAAACGGCCCAGGAGCGGCATCATATCCATGCCTTCCATAATATTGGCTATCGAACCAAGAAAGCCTTGTTGGGGCAAAGTGGGTTTAACACGTCGATTCAAGGCAAATCCGTTCGGGGTGGTGCTGGTCAGCCGCGATCGCCCAAGGCTCTAGCGAAAAAATCAGCTAAAGCAGCAGGATCCGCGTCGCGATCGCCCGTCCCGTCTACCCGCAAAAGCCTTTCCCAGTCAACCTTGCAAAATTCAGCATTTCGCTTCCTCACCCACCAACTGTTTCTCAAGGAGCAGACACAGTTTTACTCCAGCTATCTGCGTGACCTGGATCAGAAAGGGGAGGCGATTCCCGCCCAAACCACCGGTCTGCTGGGACAAATTGCGCCGCGATCGCTCCTGCAACTGTTCACTCTTACCTGCGGCAGTTCTCCGTTTATTGCCTGCGTGTTTTTCGTAACCCGCTTCATGGCCAATATGCTGCTGAAGAATTACGAATACCGCTATGTGCAGTACTATCGGGCGCTGGAGAAGAAAGGGGAGTTTATTCCTACACCCACAGCGGTTTCTTTCAACCATCTGATGGATGAAGCCTTCCATACAACGACTTCCCAGCTCATTGCTCAAGACTTGTACAAGGATTTCGTTAAGCCGTCCGCATACGAAAAATTGATGGCGAACGTGACCATCTATCGAGCCCAGCAGGTGGGGCTACGCAGTCTTTCCGGTGGACTTCCGGCGACCTTCCGCAACGACGCCGATTTCCTGCTGCCGCTTTACCGTTTGCTTCAATCCCCGGTGTTTGCAATGTCCGGTGCTGAGGCCCTGCACTGGCTGCGGCAATGTGTGTGCCAGGAGCATGATGGATTCTATCAGAACCTTACCTACCATCAGCGTCTACTGTCTGACCTGCGCCGCCATTTTGAACCAATGGACTACCTCTGGCCGGTGAATCGAGAGGTGCGAGTGATGGTTGCTGGCGGTTCAATTAGCAAAGCGATCGCGGCAAATACCCAAGCCTTTGAGCAGTTCTCCAGATCAGTGGCCTGATGAACAAACGGTTAGCGAAAACTTTTGAAGAAAGAGGTCTGGTTGTGGAACCCATTGCGATTATTGGTATTGGCTGCCGCTTTCCTGGCGCAAAGAATCCTGAAGCTTTCTGGCAGCTTTTATGTCAGGGCAAAGATGCGATCGCCGAAGTTCCCTCTAATCGCTGGAACATCGACCAGTTCTACGACCCAGCCCCTGGCAAGCCAGGCAAGATGAGTACCCGCTGGGGCGGATTTCTAGATCGGGTCGATGGCTTTGACGCTGCCTTTTTCGGTATTTCCCCCCGCGAAGTGGAGCGCATGGATCCCCAGCAGCGGCTGGCTCTGGAAGTGGCCTGGGAGGCAATTGAGAACGCGGGAATTGCCCCCGATTCCCTCAGCGGCAGCCAGTCTGGGGTATTCATGGGCATTGGCAACTACGACTACTGCCGTTTGCTGAATCGGGATTTGAGCCGCGTCAGCGCCTATGATGGCACGGGAAATACTTTGTCCATCACGGCAAATCGCCTCTCCTATTTGCTGAATTTGCGAGGCCCCAGCGTTGTTGTAGAAACGGCCTGTTCCTCGTCCCTGGTGGCGGTGCATTTTGCCTGCCGCAGCTTGCAGAGCGGGGAATCAAACCTTTGTCTGGTGGGGGGCGTGAGTTTGATGCTGTCGCCGGAGCCGTTCATCACCTACTCCCACGCCCACATGATGGCGGCGGATGGCCGCTGTAAAACCTTTGATGCCCGTGCCGATGGCTATGTGCGGGGCGAAGGGTGCGGCGTCATTGTGCTGAAGCGGCTTCAGGATGCTCTCCGGGATGGCGATCGCATTCAGGGCGTGATTCGCGGCACTGCCGTTAACCAGGACGGTACAAGTAACGGGTTGACGGCTCCCAATGGCCCGTCGCAGCAGGCCGTTATCCGCAGTGCGCTGGCCAATGCCGGGGTAACGCCCGACCAGATCAGCTATGTGGAAGCCCATGGTACCGGGACTTCTCTGGGAGATCCCATTGAGTTCAAGTCTTTGAAAGCGGTATTGATGGGCGATCGCCCACCCAATCTCCCTTGCTGGTTGGGATCGGTCAAAACCAATATCGGACATTTAGAGGCTGCTTCAGGAATTGCCAGCGTGATCAAGGTGGTACTGGCCTTGCAGCATCAGGAAATTTCACCCCATTTACATTTCCAGCAGCTCAATCCCTACATTTCCCTGGAAGGCACTACCTTTGCCATCCCCACCGAGCGCCAGCCCTGGAGCGTTACCGATAGCCGTCTGGCGGGCATCAGCGCCTTTGGCTTTGGCGGCACCAACTGTCACCTGATTATGGAGGAAACCCCTACCATTTCCAGGAGGTTGACTGCCCAACCGGCACCCTTGACTGATGGCATGGAGCGGCCCTACCATCTCCTTACCCTTTCGGCAAAGAGTGAACCCGCTCTCCAGGATTTGGTCGCCGCTTACCAGGACTTTCTGACGACCCATCCGGAAGAGACACTGGCCGATGTTTGTTTTACGGCAAACATGGGGCGATCGCACTTTGATCACCGACTGGCAGTAGTGGCCCAGTCGCTCCCCCAGCTTCAGGAGCGCTTGGATGCCTTTCAGAAAGGGAACTTGACCAACGGTGGAGTGACGGGCACGATCACCAGTCGCAAGCGCCCCAAGGTGGCCTTTCTTTTCACCGGGCAGGGGTCGCAGTACGTTCACATGGGACGGCAACTGTATGAGACGCAGCCCATTTTTCGGGAGATTATGGATCGCTGCGATCGCGTCTTGCAGTCCTACCTCGAACAACCTTTGCTGGACGTTTTATATCCAAAAGAAGCAGAAACAGCACCAGAAAATCGATCTTTTCTGGATAATACGGCCTACACTCAGCCCGCTCTCTTTGCCCTGGAGGTAGCTCTGGCCGAGCTATGGCAGTCCTGGGGAATTGAGCCGGGGTTGGTCATGGGGCACAGCGTGGGAGAATATGCGGCGGCGTATGTGGCGGGAGTATTCAGCCTGGAGGATGGTTTACGGCTGATTGCGGCACGGGCGCGGTTGATGCAGGCACTGCCGCTGAATGGAGCCATGGTGGCGGTGTTGGCTGGTCAGGTGCAGGTGCAGGAGGCGATTCAGCCCTATGGTGAGCAGGTGGCGATCGCCGCCATCAATGGCCCAAAAAACACGGTGATTTCCGGCGAGCAAGGGGCAGTCCAGGCGGTCGTGGATGTCCTAAACCAGATGGGCATCAAAACCAGGCAGCTCAAAGTTTCCCACGCCTTTCATTCGCCCTTAATGGAGCCGATGCTGGCCGAGTTTGAGCAAGTTGCTGCAGATATTTCCTTTGCAGTACCACGGCTGAAGCTCATTTCAAACCTGACGGGGGAAGTGGCAACGGAGGCGATCGCCACGCCTGAGTACTGGTGCCACCATATTCGCCAACCCGTCCAGTTTGCCCAAAGCATGGCAACGCTGCATCAGCAAGGCTATGGGCTACTGGTGGAAGTTGGCCCTAAACCTGTTCTATTGGGAATGGGGCGCTATTGTTTGCCAGAGGGGGCAGCGAGCGGGTTGCCAAGCCTGCATCCACAACAGGCGGATGGGCAGGTGATGCTACAGGCTTTGGCAACCCTTTATTGTTGTGGAGTGCGTGTAGATTGGGCAGGTTTTGATCGGGGCTATCTCCGGCATCGCCTGCCTTTACCCACCTACCCTTTTCAGCGGCAGCGCTACTGGGTGGATATTCCTGAAACACCCGAAATAGGTTTGCGCAATGGCAAGGCGTCCGCTCCTGAAGCGATCCAACTTTCTACTGACTCTGGGGCGATCGCCCAGCTAACCCAGGCCCTGACGGCAACGGGTAACCTTTCATCGGATGAGCTGAAGCTGTTGCCCAAGCTTCTACAGCTAATTGCTCAGGCTCAGGGGCGATCGCCCAGCGTCTCCGAAACGGCACCTGAAAGTTCTACCAAGGATTGGCTGTACGAAATTCAGTGGCATCTCAAACCCCGCCCATCTCAGAGTACAAACACCAATGGCTCCCAGCCATCCGGGTGCTGGCTTATTTTTGCGGATACCGATGGTATTGGTGAAGCCCTTGCCCAGCGGCTTCAGGCTCAGGGGCAGACCAGTCTGCTGGTCTATCCAAGTGTGGAATTTGAGCGGCGACAGGAAACTGTCTGGAGCATCAATCCTGGTCAAGGGACTGACTTTGATCGCCTGCTTTCTGAAATTGCCCACAGAGGCGATCGCCCCCTCCAGGGCATTCTTCACCTTTGGAATCTACAAGCTCCGGCGCTGGATGTCTTGACTCCAGCTACCTTAGAGCAGGCACAGATGCTGGGAATCGCCAGTGTGCTGCACCTGCTCCAGGCTTTGATCGGTCACTTCGAAGGACAAAGTATTGTATTACCCCGGCTGTGGCTGATGACTCAAGGGGCTGTGGCGATCGCACAAACATCTCCCGCCGTTCTTCAAGCGGCGGCATGGGGCTTGGGGCGCGTGATTGCCCTGGAACACCGGGAACTGTGGGGCGGCTTGATTGATCTACCAGCGGAAGCCGCCACGGCTGAGAACACCGAAGCAATCCTTGCCGAAATCCAACACCCTGTGGGGGA
>JAYKGU010000119.1:0-8850 GCA_035285585.1 Synechococcales cyanobacterium | reverse complement strand
CAAACGTAGCGGCAGCTGATAGAGCTGAGCTGATTGACCAGGGCGTAGGGTCAATAGAAACAGGCGATCGCCCACGGCCACCCAATCTACGCAAAGCCAGGAACGTTCTACATGATCATCAGTAGCCACAATTGCTTCTAGGTCATTTGCCTCCAGAGCAGTTCCCAGGCGCAGTTCCAGATACTCGGACAACTGAGGATTCTGCATCATTTGTCCCCACAGGGTATGCAGTTCCTCACGCAGCACGACGCGCTCTTCAGAGGAGACCTGGTTGATGCGGGCAACCATTTCCCTTTCCTGTTTGACAAGGCGTAGCGCATCAGGATATTTCTCCAGCTCAGCCAAGACCCTTGCAGGCGGAACTACCCCCATTCCTAAAACATCAGATAGCGCTCGTGCCTTAGCTCGTTGTGCCCAATTCCATGCTTGCATTGGATCAGGGCGAAACAGGCAGAGAATTTCTAGGGCCAGTTCGTAGATGCGCTGACTCTTGGTAATGAGCGCCCGTTTTCCTCCCTGTACTTCAAGAACCGAACTACCTGCCGAAAATTCTCGCCGAATAGCGTCGTAATCAAATTCAGCATCGGTAAGATGGCCAATAGCCGCATCCATCATTTGCTGGCCCAGATCCTGCCCAACTCTCACTGAAGCATTGGTGTATAACCGAGCGAACATAAAACGGGTATCCGCCGCTTTGTCCCGCATACCTGCGGAATCATAGTAGGTCAACGCATCCTGCAGATAATCTTCTGCTATGCCAAAATTCGGCATCAATTCCTGATTCGCCCGATTTAAATGAATTGCACCCAGAATATAGCGGCAATTGGCAGTTTCCATCGCCAGGCCAGCTTCTTCATAAACCTCAAGTGCATTTTGCCAAGTTTGGATGACGCCTTCCTCATCCCCCCGCCCTTGATAAATCTGGCCCCGCAGCTGATGGAGGTTACCGATCCGACGAATCGCCTGCCTCTTGGGGAGACGCTGAGCGATCGCCTCTGCTGCATCAATTGCTCGCTCCGCCTGATCCAGCAAAGATAAACAGCCCTGTTGTTCGGGGGAGTAGAAAAATCGTTCAATCTGGACCTGGGCAAGCATCTCACGTTTGTTCACTACGGCTTCCCAGTCTTTCCGCGCTTCGTCCTTCTCGATCCAGTCTTCATAATAATTTCTCAGCTTTTTGCCAATTGTGCTCTTGACGCAGGGAAGACAGATCACTGGCTAGTTTCATGGCGGCATCTGATGCCGCGTCAATTGCTCCAATGGTCTCAAATGTTGCGATCGCTTTATAGCCGTGAGCACAGGCAGCATCCAGATTATTGATGAAGGAGTAAGCCGCTGCCAGCAGTTGTTCATACCCCGCCTTGTTCATAGCTGGAGGCTCAGTTGCGATCGCTGCCTGACACAGCTCGATAGCACTGCCGTAATCCGCATTTCGCATTAGCAAATCAATCTGTGCTGTCTGGAAGCTATCCCTGGCCAATCCCATGCCAACTGATTCAGCTAGCTCAATAGTTTGCTGCCGATACGACCGAGCCATTTCTGTATCACCGCGATCATGGGCTATCTGTGACAAGTCCATCAAAACATTTAGCACTCCCCGCGGAAAATCAACCTGTCGGTAGGCTTCAAGACAAGCGACAAGAATATCTGGACTTTCCAGGTTTCGTTCGATCTCCAGCCTGGCTCGAACTCGCTGGACATCGATTGCACCATAGAGGTGATCGGCCTTTTCATACAAAGCCGTTGCCACATCTAGAGCAGCACAAATCGCGTCACTCGGCGCGCCGCTCGACAGGAGATACTCGCCCCTAACACAATGCGCTTCGCCCGCTAAATCAAATCGGTGTGCCCACCCTGCTCGATCGGCTACCTGTATCAGAGCATTCAAACGGGCTGCGATATCGTCAAGTCTCTGAGCATAGGTAAATTGAGCTGCCAATGCCTCATCAACACGGCCTGCCATCTCTAAGGTTTCAGCAATACTGGAGAGGCGGTCTCGTGCCTGTTGTGCCTGTTCCTCAGAAATCTCGAAGTAGGTAGCTGCTGTAAGCAAAATACGGATGTAAACACGCTCTGCCTCTGCTCGATTGACTGCGTCGACAGAACTGGTTTCCGCTTCAGAAAAAGCTAATTGAGCGGCTTCAAGAGCTTCTCGGATAGCCACATAGCGATAAATACGCAGGGAAGCAGCTTCAACTGCTAAGATTAGTCGCTCCCCTGAAGTTGCCGTTTCTAAATTTGCTGATGCCAGAGCAACTTCTGCATCAATCGGGCAACCTTGGCGAAGGGAAGAACGCGATCGCTCCAAAGCAACTACAGGTCTGTTTCTAATCTGTGGAGATAGGGTGGCCGCATAGTCTGCTGCTTCTCTATAAGCCCCACGGGCAGTACACGATCGCATGTGCATCAGCACTTGGTGCTCATTCGTCATAGGATCCCCAACTGGTTCAAGTAAACTCTGAGCTTCAAATTCCCTGAGCTAGTAAGCGACTCGTTCTAGTAGGATTCGTAAAAATTGGCTTATTTAGTGAATCGCTGGCGAAAGTCTTCCGCCACCAGATCGCCTGCTGCTTCAACGATTTTACCTACAATGGGATGGACAACCACGCTGGCTACAGCCCCCGCTACTTGCGGCACATGTTTGGCGAACCATCGTTTCACGTATTCCATCGTGGATAAATCCGGCTCTGGTTCGGCGATCGCCTCCTGAAGTTCCTCAACTCGCTCCAAAGCAGCCGCCTGCTTGTCGGGCGGAGCTGCTGCCCTGACCTGCTCCTTCAGGTGGTCGAATAGATTCTGAAGGGTATCCAGATCCGCTTGCGTGACGGTTGGCCGATTCACTGACTGGGTTTGGGAAATATTTGAACCAATTGCAATCTGTCCGCTGTTGTCACCCAGGGAAAATCGCGCATTGATTGAGGTATTGTTGGAACTTTCTTGGTTCATGGTGTTCTTCAAATCAGTTCACAATGGGTCTAGTAGTTATTTGATGGCTCAGGGTAATTGTTTGATGGCTCAGGGTAGTTGTTGGAGTCAGGAGAGCGATTGGGGTCAGGATAGTCGTAGTCAAGAATACCGTTCCCCGTTAGCGTTACCGAAAGGGGAGCGTTAGCCGCATCACTGCGGATCGTTAGTTGGGCCGTTCGTTCTCCTTCTGCTGTCGGCAAAAACTCAACCGTAATCCGACAATTCTCCCCACGATCCAGAGTTTGAGGCGGACAGCCGTTGAAACGAAAATCACTGGTATTCCCAGAGAGATTAATATCACCGATTTGCAGGGGAAATGCTCCTATACTGGTAATCGTAATTGTTTCAACAGTAGTTTGCGCCTGTAGGGGAAGCTGGGCCTGGGCTTGAGTTAGAACGATTCTATACGATGTCTGGTAGCCCAACTGATTGACAACATAGCTATCGCCAAAGTCAATTGTCAGTGGCGAAACCTCGGCTCTGGGAAGCCCACCCATACCCTGTAGCGAGATGCGCTGGGTGCCATTGTCGGCATTACTAGGGATCACGACCGTGGCCGAGCGATCGCCCTCGCCATCCGGCGAAAAGCCCACCGTAAGGGTGCAGGATGCATCTGGAGCCAGGGTTGTGTTAGCGCAACCACTGATGGCAAAGTCACTGGCATGATTCCCCTCCAGGGCGATCGCCTGGAGCCGCAACGGCGCTTCTCCCCGATTCGTAATCTGTGCGGAGAGGGGGTCGCTGGTAGTCTCTACCCGCCGGAGACCAAAGTTAACCGGAGACTGGGAGACTTCAATTCTGGCAGCGGTGCCCCTTCCTTGCAAAGTCAACGGCTGCTCGCCATTTTGAGCATTGCTGCGGAGAACCACACGGGCAGACCGCTGGCCGGTTGCCGTCGGCGTGAACGTAACATTGAGCTGGCACTGGTCGCCAGGGGCGATCGCCCCACTGGTACAGCCATTGAGGCTAAATTCGGAGAGACTTGCGATGGCGTCAATGCGCAGAGGGGCAGTGCCAGTATTGGAAATTTGTACCGGGATGGATGCGCTGCGGGTCTGGATCTCTTGGGCTGGAAAAGTCACCGTTTGGGGGGCGATCGCCAGTTCAGCCGCCGTACCAGTGCCGCTAAGTCGAATCTGTGGTGCTTCATTCGGCGCATTGCTGCGCAGGGTGATAGTGGCCTCATGGGTACCCGTTTCTGAGGGCGTGAACCGGACCCGAAGCGTACAGATTTTGCCAATGGTGATCGCTTCATCCTGGCAATCGTCAGACCAGTCGAACCCATCCTGTCCGTCCCCTGTGAGTTCAAGGTCAGTCATTCGTAAAGGGGCCGTTCCCCGATTGGTGATTTGCACCGACTGCCACTCCCCTTCTGTGCCGACTTCTTGGGAACCAAAGGTAAGGCCATTGGTACTAACCTGCACCTCGGCGGCAGTGCCCTCACCCCGCAGGACGATGGGGGCAAGCTCATTTTCAGCATTGCTTCGAATGAGCAGGTTCGCGGTGTGCGTCCCAGTTGAGGTCGGCTGATGTCTGACAGAAATCGTGCAGGTTTGCCCAGGCTCAAGGGTTTGCTCCGCACATTCCGCAGCGAGTCCGAACTCGTCGGCATGGTTGCCTTCCAGCCGAATCTGGTCAACGGTGACCGCATCGGTGCCCGTGCTGGTGATGGTCACGGTTTGGGCCTCGCTGGTGGTTCGTACTTCTTGCGCCTGAAAGTTTAGGGCGGAGGGTTCGGCGGATAGACGGGGAAAGGCAACACCTGTGCCGCGCAGAGTATAGCGCTGGGCCTCTCCCAAAGCATTGCTGGTAATGACCAGATCTGCCGCCATCTCACCCGTACTTGACGGAGTGAATTGGACGGTCAGGGTGCAGTCCTCATCGGGGGCGATCGCCACGGTATTTGCACAGCCATCATCAAGGATGGCAAAGTCCTCACGATGTTCACCCATCACGGCTATTTCTGAGATGCGCAGGGGTGCTGTGCCCGTGTTACGAATGGCGATCGCCGCTGCCGGACTTTCAATGCCCAGCTCTTGATCGGCAAACGTGAGCTGATTCGGCTCAAACCCAAAATCGGGCGCGGTGCCAACCCCCTTCACCGTGATTTGCTGGGAACGCTTTCCGTCATCGTAATCAATCGTCAGTCTGGCGGTGCGGGTTCCGGCCTCGGTGGGCTGGAAGCGAAGGGTGAGGGTACAGGTTTCATCAGGCCGAATACTGATCGTTGTGGAACAGGTGTCCGATTCAATGGCAAAGTCCTCCGGATGTTTGCCTTTGAGTTGAATCTGGGAAATCTCCAAAGCCCGCTGGCCGGTATTGGTAATTTGAAACGGAACCGCTTCAGCCGTGGTGCCCACTTCGATGCCGCTAAAATTTCCACCATTGGGGGTAAACTCTAACGCTGATGCCCGCAGCCAGAAGTACCAGACCGCAGCTCCCCCCAGCAAAATGGGCAGTAGAAATAGCGCCAGTCGGCTGAGCCATGCTCCAGATCCCACAGGATTGGCAGGAGGCGCGGGAGTTCTATCCTCGGGGGGCGCAGACTCGTCAGGATCTGGCGCAGGGGGTACAGCTGCAACCAGCAGGCTCAGGTTATGCCGCGTGATGCTGGCTCCGATGGTATCGCCTAATCCCTCCCGGACCTCCAGCGCATCGGCAAGGTAGAGGTTGGCGGTAAAGGCATCCTCCAGACACAGGGCCTGGGTGCCGAGCTGGTGCATGGCCCAGGCTTCTGCTGCCGGGTTTTGGCTGGCCTGAGCGGCTTCTAACACGTTCTGGAGCGATCGCTCCCACCGTCCCCAGCGATGGCTTAGAGTGAGAGGCCCATCCAGCAGCGTTCCCAGATTGAGCGCATCAGCCCAGCGCCCCTGCTGCAAGGCAACCTCAGTCAGATGCATCAGGGCATCGGTTTCCTGGAAAATCTCCTGGGGTGCCTGCACCCGCTGGCCCGCCCAGCTGCGGAAGAACTGAATGGCCGCATCCAGCCAGCCCTCCAGGTGCCAGAGCTGCTGGAATGAGTCCGTCAAGTTTTCGGCAAGGTGGTAGCGCACCTCATTGTCCCGGATGGTCGCCTGAATCAGGTGGGACGCCGATAGAGACTGCAGCACAGTTGCAATATCAGGAACAGCCGCCAGTTCAGCCAGTGGCGTCGCTCCCACCGGCACGTCTCCCAATACGGCCAGCGCAGACAGCACCCGCTGCTCGGGCTCCGGTCGGGATAGGGCTGCCTGAACCGCCAGTTGCTCGGCGGCAGCGGCGGAGGGTACTTGGTGGAGCAGATCGGCGATCGCCCACCGCTTTTGCTGCATGGCGGCCAGGGCTTGCAGAATCCTCAGGGGATGGCCATCCAGACGCTCACAGAGGAGGCGGACGTCGCGACTTTCCGATGGAGAGAGCGATCGCTGGAGGGTTCGTTCCACCAGGGCGATCGCATCTTCAATAGGCAGTCCTGGCAGCAACACCGCGACCCCATCATCTCCCCACAATCGCTGGCTTTCACCCGTTAAAAGTAAACAGCAAGACGGCAGTGCATCAAGCAGGCTCTGCACCTCATCCCGCTCCAGCCCAACGTCGTCCAATAAAATCAAAGCCTGCTTTGATTGCAGCAGTCGGCGAGCCTGGACTTCGCTGGGCTTGAAGGATGGCTCGGTTTCATAAAAGGCTTCAAAGATACCCTGGAGTAGATCGGTCCTCGGCTGACGCTGAGCGGATAGATAGACCACACCATCGGGAAAGGATGCCGTCAACTGGGGATGATGGGCAACATAGCGGAGCACCGATGTTTTGCCAAAGCCAGCGGTGCTGTAGCATTCGGCGGACTGCTTGGCCTGAAACGCGGCGGCGATCGCCTTGACCACGTCCTGCCGATCCAGCAGAGACGGAAACGGTCTGGGCGTCAGAAAAATGGGTGGGGCGATCGCTTTCGGCGGACGGGGTTCGCTGGTGGCAAAGTTGACGACCCCGCCGCTCATGTGCCCAATTTGCAGGATGTGATGGCCAATTGCAACTTGACCGCTAATGGTCTGGGCCTGAATCTGGGCATTGATAGCCCCCGTCCGGTTGCGGCCATCCTCCGATTTGTCCGGCTTGCGGGATAGCAGGCGGTGTGACGCCGTCCTGGACGAAGGTTGGTTTAAGGTGATGCCCGTGCGCCATGCGGGCGTAGATGACTGGGAGGGCAGGCCGTAAATGGCTACCGTCGAAATGGTCATCATCCCCAGCCGCTCCAGCCCTTTTTGCACAAAGGGAACCAGCTCGTTCTGCGGGAGAACCCGGTCAGACTTCAGGCCAATGTGGAGACAGTCTTCTTTTAGCTGCACCAGGGCCTGAATGCCTTTGGGGTGCAGCGCCTTGTTGATGAGTTGGGCGATCGCATCCGGATTTCCCTGGCGGGCCAGCTTGATTTGCTCAGCCTGGAGCGAAGGCGTGCGATCCCGTACTGGAGTAGTTGTTTTCATCGAGACAGTCTCCATCTGCGAGCGAGGGGGCATTACCGCTGCAAATCATCTGCAACACTTCATCAAGCAGGACTGACAGTCGTTAGGGGTGAACGGCTGTCACGACAGATATACAAAGCTTTGTTTCGCCAGAATTGTAGAGAGAGCTGAACTGAAGTTCTTAAAGGTAGAGCCCTGTAAGTTTAGTGTCGCCCGATTCAGGATTTGTAGACAGTACCCCTGTGGGTAAGATTTTGCTGGCCCAATCTCTGGACGTATAGCATTACGCTTTGGCCATTAATACCCCCATTCAAGATGAGCTGCTCTGCGAAATACCTGCATCTGTCAGCCGCGCTCTAACCCAGGCTCCATGCGCTTCTGACAGAGGTGGAACCGGGGCTTGAGCATAGTCCACCACCAGCTCATACCCGGCCCGGTCATATACTTGATCCAGCAGCGGGCGTAAATCCACGATGGGTTCCGCGTCTCCCGGCTTTAGCGGCAGGGGAAACAGTGGAATTCTATCCTGTAAATTGAAAGCATAGAGATCGGCACTGGGGCGTCGGTTTCCCCGACTGACGAGGATACGATAGTGGCTCGACCCTGGCCCTGAGACAATGGTCATGGGTTTCCCCCCACGCAGGAGGTCAATTTCCACCAAATGAGTGCGGCTGCCTAGCACCTGCAACCGTTTGTCCTCGTAAACCCGGCGTCCTCGACCCGTTCGCTTATTGGCAGGCGAGAGGATCTCGATAACGGTTACTACCTCCTGGGTGGCGACGTCCTGGATCTTGAGAAAGCTCTCCCGCATCTCCACGGGCATGGGCACCTTCACCTTGATGGGATGAGCCGGAGGCGACAATACCGACGTTACGGTGGAAGCCCCCGGCGATCGCTGCTCCACCGTAACGTCGGGAATGCCCACCAGTAGGGCATCTTCTCCATCCAAATCGTAGACCCGCCGATCCAGGGCTGCCCGGTACTTGGGAATGATCTGGGGGTTCAAAGCGTCGGCAAGGGCGATAATCAGACGGCTGTGAATCTCTGGCCATAGGGTCGGATTCTCCAGATAAGGATTCATCCCTGGAAATGGCGATGGCACGGGCATACTCCCCAGCGATAGCTTCACTCCTGATCATAACCACGTGAAGCTGCTGGAAAGTACTCTGATCCTTGAAGCGACCTCACTATCCAGCGCGATCGCCCCACCCATGCTGCCGTAGTTGATCTGTCACAGCCCGATGCGCTACTCAATCTCCCGTCTTTTCGTCTCAAAGCACGAAAAAGTGGAACGAACTTCCTGCGCAGAATTCACTGGTTCATGCCAGTTGACCCACCGATGGACTTCAAGTTTCTCGCTCTTTGGAGAGGTGGGGCGATCGCTGCGACTGCCCTAACTGCAACGTTTGAATCGCCTGCACCTGAGCGACAGTCCCAATAGCAT
>JAYKGU010000118.1:0-4122 GCA_035285585.1 Synechococcales cyanobacterium | reverse complement strand
GTCAGGTCAGCCCCGGTCAGGTCAGCATTGAACAGCACGGCACTGGTGAGGTTGGCCCCCCGCAGGTTGGCATTTCTCAGGTTGGTGCGGTTCAGATTGGCGCGGCTGAGGTCAGCCCCCGTCAGATCGACCCGCGACAGGTCGGTGTAGACAAAGCTGGTGCCACTGAGGTCACAGTTCTGACAGGCACGGGTGGAGAGCAGTTGCTGGAGTTGCTCCAGATCTTCCCCATGGGCAGGCAGGGTGAAGGTAAGGAGAGCGAGGAGGGTAGTCGGAACGAACAAAGATTTCATAGGGGTCACAGACAGCTCCACCTGAAACACGACGGCTCCAAATACTCAGTCTAAGTATCTGTCCAAAGTGTACTGAAACTTGGCGCTCGTCAAGCAAAATTCACAGAACTCATTACGGGCACCCCTTATCCCCCAGCCCCAGCCCCAATCACCCCCTAGGAGCAAGGCAGATGACCCACTAATTCAGAACGCGGGCCTCTCCGTAATTCAGCAGGGTCGCCAAAAACGTGAGGCGATTCTCCCAGGTCTGCACCCGATAGGCATCGCTGAGGGACTGGAGATACATCCACTCCCCAAACTGATTGCGAAAGTCGTCGAGCGATCGCTCAGCCTGTTGTAAGTTAGCTGCCGAAGGGTTTTCGGCCAGGGCATTCAGGGCCGCCTGGAGTGCTTCCGCCTGGGTGCGCCACTGGTCGAGCTGGGCCTCCCGCATCCACAGTTGCTCGCTGCTCAGGGCAAAGCTCCACTCCCGCTTCAGGGCTGTAAAGCGGGCGGCGGCGGTGGCAAACGGTTCGCGGAACGGCACTAGGTCGGTCTGGTTTTGCTCCGTTCCCTGGGTGCGGTTGAAGATCGCCTGGAGGTTGTCATTGAGGTTTAGATTTTCGGCGGCAAACAGGGCATAACCTGCGGCGGGCATATCGCGCATCGCCTGAATCTGATCCAGGGCAGCGGCGTCGGGCAAGTCCAGCAGACGAATCCCCGGTAGCACCATGGCCGCACCCAGGTCAGTTTCCGTCAGCCAGGGCGTGGTCATCCGCTGGAGCCGGTTGGTGTCCATGGCGTAGCTCATGGTGACAATCAGATCCACATCCCCCCGTCGCGCCCAGACTTCCCAGTGCTGTTGGAGTTTTTGCAGGCGCTCATGCTCCGACATGGGAAACACCGCCACCGAGAGGATGGCGTCGGGACGGCGCTGCCGCACCATGCGGGACACGTCGGCCACAAAGGAGTTAATTTGCTCTACTCGGAAATCTGTCCACTGCTGCCACAGGTGGCGATCGCTCGGAGAAATGGTCACCGGGTCTACCCCCGTGAGCCGCTCAAACTGCTGGCGGGAGGCGGTGCCGTAGCCGTAGGTGCGCCCCGCGCTGGGGTCTTGAAAGGGGTAGCGAATGTAGTCCAACTGCAGCCCGTCCACATCGTAGCGAGTGACGATTTCCTCCGCCAGCCGCAGCAAGTAGCTACGCACCTGGGGATTGGCCGGATCTAGAAACGGCTTGGTCTGGCCAGCGGGGATGGCCTGACCGCGATGATCCAGGTTGGCCCAGTCGGGGTGGGCCTCCAAAACTGGGCCAAGGTAGTTCCAGGGCAGGTTGACCACCGTGTTGTGGCGCTGGTTACCCGTGGCAAAGGCCCACATCCAGGCGTGAATTTCCATGTCCCGCGCGTGGGCCAACTCCACCGCCGCCTCCAGGGGATCCCAAAAGCGGGTCAGGGGGTTTTGCTGGGGAGCCACCTGGCTGGGATAGATGGGATAGCCCGCGTTGACGGTTTCGATAAAGATGGTGTTGATGCCCGCTTGCTGGAGCCGGTCAAAGATTTGGGCCAACCCCTGCCGGGAACCGGCCTGTACAATGGTGCCCCGATCCAGCCAGATGGCGCGAATTTCGGGCTGGGCCAGGGCACGGTCGGTGGGGAAGTTTTCCCACAGTAATTGACGGGCTTCCAGCCAGGTTTCCCTGGCTTCGACGTAGTTGCGCTGGGCCACCAGGTCGGGAAACGCATCGAGTAAGCCCCGCACCTGTTCCAGCACATCCTGACTGCGGGTGGCGTAGGACGGATCGCTGGATGGAGCATCGCCCTTCTCCAAAAGAGAGGCTTCTAAATCACCGGCCACCAGGACGGCCCCATCGTCCGGGAGCTGCTCCACCACCAGACTGGTGCTACTGTCTGCCGAGTTACCCGACAGCAGGGCACTTTCATAGCGTCCCAGTAAATGCTCCAGCTCTTGCCGCATGGCGATCGCCTCCAGAGCTGAAATGGGCAGATCTCCCCGCTCGACGGGAATGCCGGGAGGGGCGACCTGCTCGGTGGGGTCGAAGAGGGTGGTGGAGGCGGGAGGGGCGATCGCCTGGGGGATGGTGGGTGGGTAGGTGGATGGGGAGGTAGGTGGTGGAGTGGGGGCAGGGGCGGTTTGGGGGAGCGTGGGGGATGTGGCTGAGGAGGGGGAGTTTTCGGGAGGGGTTATTTCTGGGCGAGAGGGACGGGGGCGGGGTGGGGGCGTGGGTGCAGGCTGGGTGATGATTTGGATTTCGTCGGAGGTGGCGGGGGCGAGATTGGGAATTTGCTCGGATAGCAGGGTGCTGGCGGGTGGCACCGTGGACGGCGGTGAAGTGGCGATCGCCCGGGCGGGCGGTACGACACCGGGTGCAGTGGCGGCGTGGCGGGCCACGAATACTTGGAGCCAGACGCTGTCAAATTCCGCTGAGCTGACGGCGTTGTTGCCCCACTGCCAGCCCAGGAACAGGGTGCGCTCGGTGGCGACCACGGCTGGCGTACCTTGCATACCGGCATTGCGAGCCGTCTGGTTGGCCGGTTGGCGGGAGGCTGGATCCTGCCAGGTGGCCAGGGTTTGGCTGTCTAACCCGGTGGGCACAATCACGCCACCTTGCACCGATTGACCATCAGAAGCCAGCTCTGGCGAAACCAGGTGGGGGGAGATCGACCGGAGGGACGCCGGTTGGGGCAGGGCAAAGGCCCAGTAGGCTCCCAGGAGCGATCGCAACGCCTGCCGCACCTCAACGGACGACGCCGTGCCCACCGGGCCACTGACGATCAAATACCCGCCCTCTGCAACAAAGGCTTCTATGGCCTGGAACTGATTGGCCGATATGACCGAGACGTTGGGCAGAAACAGCACGGACAGACCGCTCAGGTCGCTTGCCTGCTGCACCCGATTCCAGTCGATGATGTGGTGGGCAACCCCCGACCGCTGGAGGCGATCGCCAATGGTTGACCAAACCTGCTGGTTGTCGCTGCTTTGCACGATGCCGACCACCTGCTGGGCTGTGGGCCGGGGCAGGGCGGTTACCGAGATCTCGCTATTAGCGGTGGCGGGTTGGTCGGCAACGGGGAGCAAACCACCCAGGACGTTGAGCAGCAGCCCAATTAGGGCGATCGCCAGCCCTACTTCCAGGGAGGGAGATAACCGTTGTCGCCTCCAGATCAGGGCACAGAAGGCTTGGGCAGAACGAAGCTGAACCACTAAACTCGACTCCTCTACAACGCGTCAGCACACATCGGCATCGTTAAGATTGTTCAAAATCTTTTCAATCTTGTCATGGATCCGGCTTCAGTATTCCCGTTGCCCTGGCAAAAATCCGTACCCTCGTAAAATCTTTATAAATGTCCCTGGGGGTTACTGACCTCACTGGGGATTCCTTTCATTCCCTTCCTTTCCCGCCTCTGGTTGGCAAGCAAAGGGGTATAGCCCTACGGGCTGAGGTTTGAGTGTGGAACCCCCGCGCTGCGGGGGTTCCACACCTCTTGAATGTCCTAACGCGAAAGCGTAACGCCATATCAACTTGAAGCGGGAACCCCAGGCAAAGGTCGCAGGAAATGGACTGACGAGTATGACTTTCCTGACTTTTTACAAAACCATCATCCGACTGATCAGACTTGACCGAAGCCCTTGTCGCTGAATAAAGTCTCATCAAAGTAAGTAGGCCGCCACAAATAAACAAAGCTACTGTCGGGATGCGCGCCCCGACCGCTTTGCTTATGGCCAAACACTAAGTAGAACTGCATTGAAAAACGAAGGTCAGAAAACCGGGGGAGCGCCCCGGCGGGGCGCTCCCCCGGTTTTCTAACATGAATTTAATTGTGCTGA
>JAYKGU010000117.1:0-12253 GCA_035285585.1 Synechococcales cyanobacterium | reverse complement strand
TTTCAACCACCAGCGGCATCGTGAGGTTAATGATGGTTTTAGGCATAGGTTTCTCCGCTTCTCAAAGTCAAATCAAGTTGTTGTTTTTGATACTGGAACGTCGTTACCCGATGGAATGCAGGCAGCGATTACGGAAATTGATGCGGTAGCGATCGCCTGGGGCAGTACTCATTTCCCGGTTCCAAGTTCAAGCTAACGGAAGAATGTGAGGAACTTATGAAGTCTCTGGGTTCCCAGCGGTCAGTTCCAGGCTAAAAAACCAGCAATCTGGCTGGCTAAGGTAATCGGGTCAAAGGGTTTGCTGATCACCCCCACAACCCCTGCAGCGTAAAACTGACGGCGATCGGCAGCCTGGGATTTTGCGGTCAAGAAAATTACCGGGATGTCACAAACCTGCGGTGTGGCCTTTAATTGTTTAAGGGTGGTCAGACCGTCCATGTTGGGCATCATGATGTCGAGCAAAATGGCATCAGGCCGATGGCGCTTGGCCTGGTCAATGCCATCCAGGCCCGACGCAGCTGTGAACACCTGCCAGCCAGCCTCCAGCTCTAACCCCAATTGGGCCACCGCCTGAATGTCGGCCTCATCATCAATAATTAAAATTCGCTTGGTTATCATGCTGTTTGCTCGCTCACCCAGGGCGTTGCCTGCCGATCGCCGACCAGAGGTAGCGTGACATAAAAGGTGCTGCCCTGTCCCAGGGTACTCTCGACCCAGATGCGCCCCCCGTGACAGCTAACAATGTGGCGGCAAATTGTCAGCCCCAGGCCAGTGCCGCCTTTGGGACGGGAATCGGAGGCATCAACCTGCTGGAACCGATCAAAAATGCTGTCGAGCATCTGGGCAGGAATGCCCCGCCCCTGATCCTTCACCGTAAACTGCACCTGGGGCGGAGCCGGGAGAGCGGCGGCTTGAATCCAGACGGTGCCACCGGGGGAGGAAAACTTAATGGCATTACTCAGGAGATTGATGAGAATTTGCCGGATTTGCTGTGGATCGCCCCAGACCTGAATCGAGGGGGCGGAGGCACACAGGGTAATGCCGTGATGGTGGGCCATGAGCTGCATTTCGCTGGCGGCCTGGGCAATTAGCTCGGTAGCATCGCAGAGCCGCCGGGTTAGGGTGATGTGCCCCGACTCGATGCGCTCCAGGTCGAGCACGTCATTAATGATGCGCACCAGCCGATTGGTGTTGTTAACGGCAATCTCTAGCATCTTTTGTCCTGTTGGGGGGAGGGTACCCAGATAGCTCGCCACCAGCAGTTTGAGGGAGCCATGGACGGCAGTCAGGGGGGTGCGCAGCTCATGGCTGATGACGGAGACAAATTCGTCTTTCATCCGTTCGATCGCTTTGCGATCGCTAATATCTTTCACCAGAACAAAAATGCCGCCTACCGTCCCCTCGGCCACCCGGTGAGGAATATAGGTGGCTTCAACCCAGCGGCAGACACCATCGACGGTTATCATGTCAGTCTCAAAAACCAGCTTTTCTCCGTGGAGTGCCCGTTCCAGATAGGGCTGAATCTTCTGGTAGTAGCGATCGCCCACCACTTCCTGCACTGGACACCCATGAATATTGCGGGGCGATCGCCCAAACCACTCCTGATAAACCTGATTGGTGAACCGATAGCACTGCTGGGCGTCGACGTAGGAAATGAGCACAGGCAAAGCGTCAACGGTCAGCCGGAGCTGAGCCTCACTCTGCCGCAGGGCCGCCTGGGCCTGGGCCAGTTCTGCCTGGGTTTGGGCCAGCTCTGCAATCAACCCCTCCTGCTCTTGTTGGCAAGCTTCCAGCGCCAGCAGCAGTTCATGGGGGGCGATCGCCTGGAACCATTTAAGCAGCGTCACCATAGGAAGAGGGGCGTGCAGTAGGGACATAACCAACCTGAATCAGGGGCGTGAATTCAACAACTTCACATTTCACACAACAGGCAAAGCATTCGGTTAATAAGTAGAACTGCAGTGAAAAACGAAGGTTAGAAAACCGGGGGTGCGCCCCGCCCGGGCGCACCCCCGGTTTTCTAACCTGAATTTAATTTTGCTGACCCACGTATACGGTGAGGAAGCGTAAAGCTTCGGATGGACGCTTCGCCCCGATTGGAACTTCTTGATGGCTTCACTATTGGCTATTGTCAACGCCACTGAGCTAATTGTGGGGACTTCGTCACATTTTCTGCGTATTCTTCACCCAACCCCCGATCGGTGCTTCAATCCGGCCATTTAGAACGTTACACTAGCCCCTGTTATCGTCTTGATCCTGACCCAGGATGCATCAGGTTAATAGTATCGGGTATCCGTCTAAGCTGGGAAATCCGGGTTGGATAGGGATCTAGAATGCAGGAGTCAGAATTCAGAATTCAGGAGGGAGTTGACTCCTGGCTCCTGGCTTAGGGATCTAGAATGCAGGAGTCAGAATGCAGGAGTCAGAATGCAGAATTCAGGAGGGAGCTGACTTCTGGCTCCTGGCTCCTGAATTCTATTCTCCTACAGGGCACTGAGTCAGGACATTGAGTCAAAACACTTGAGTTAGAGAGTCTTAAGTCGGAGAAACCACTGTGGCGCAGGCAACCCCTGGGGCAACCCAACGAGCAACCGAACTTCGCCAGCTTTTGCAGCGGGCGAGCTATGCCTACTACGTGCTGGATGCCCCCATTCTGGACGATGGGGTTTACGACCAGCTCTACCGGGAGCTGCAAACCCTGGAGAGCGAGTATCCCGAACTGGTTGTTCCTGACAGCCCCACCCAGCGGGTAGGGGAACAGCCCGCCGCCCAGTTCAGCTCGGTGCGCCATGCCGTCCCCCTTTATAGCCTGGAGAACGCCTTTAACCAGGCTGAGCTGGAAGCCTGGGACCAGCGGTGGCGACGGGTGGATGGCACTGAACCTGACGTCGCGGTGGAGTATGTTTGTGAGCTTAAGATCGACGGGTCGGCCCTCGCCCTCACCTATGAAGACGGTCTGCTGGTGCGGGGGGCCACCCGTGGGGACGGCGTCACGGGGGAGGAAATCACCCCCAACGTCCGCACCATTCGCTCTATTCCCCTGCGGCTGAACCTGCCGTCTCCCCCCCAACGGCTGGAGGTGCGGGGCGAGGCGTTCTTGCCGCTGGACGTGTTTCAACAGATTAATCGCGATCGCCAGGCCACCGGAGATCCCCCCTTTGCCAACCCCCGCAATGCCGCTGCAGGTACCCTGCGCCAGCTCGACCCCCGAATTGTGGCGGCACGGCGGCTGGATTTTTTTGCCTACACGCTGCACATTCTGGGAGACGAACCTGGGGAGACCGTTGCCCCGCCCACGAGCCAGTGGCAGGCCCTGGAATTTCTTCAGCAAATCGGCTTTCGGGTCAACCCCAACCGGCGGCGGTGCGCTTCCCTGCAGGAGGTAGAGGAGTATTACACCGAGTGGACCACCAAACGCCTCGCCCTCACTTACCTGACGGACGGGGTGGTGGTAAAGCTGAATGATTTTGGTCGCCAGCAGCGGCTGGGCTTTACCCAGAAGTTTCCCCGCTGGGCGATCGCCCTCAAGTATCCACCCGAGGAAGCCCCTACCCTGGTGCAAAACATTACGGTGAACGTGGGGCGCACGGGAGCCATTACTCCCCTGGCCGAACTCCAGCCCGTTCATCTGGCGGGCACCACCGTCTCTCGGGCCACCCTGCATAATCGCGATCGCATCACCGAGCTGGATATTCGCGTCAACGATACGGTGATTGTGCGCAAGGCTGGGGAAATTATTCCCGAGGTGGTGCGGGTGCTGAAAGAGCTGCGCCCTGAGCACACCCAACCCTTCCAGATGCCCACCCACTGCCCGGAGTGTGGCGAACCCGTGGTGCAGCCCCAGGACGAGGCGGTGACCCGGTGCATCAATACGTCCTGTCCGGCCATCCTCAAGGGGGCGCTGGTGCACTGGGCCAGCCGGGGGGCGCTGGATATTCAGGGGCTGGGGGAAAAGTGGGTGGAGCAGTTTGTCAACCGGGGGCTGCTGCGGACGGTGGCTGATTTGTATGACCTGACGGCAGCGGCGCTGATGACGGTGGATCGCATGGGACAGAAGTCGGCCCAAAATTTGGTAACGGCGATCGCCCAAGCGAAAGAACAGCCCTGGTCACGGGTGCTCTATGGCCTGGGCATCCGCCATGTGGGCAGCGTCAATGCCCAACTGTTGACGGCCCATTTCCCGACAGTGGATGGGCTGGCGGCGGCCAGTCAGGAGGCGATCGCCGCCATCCACGGCATTGGCCCCGAAATTGCCCAGTCTGTTCACCAGTGGTTTCAGATTCCGGCCAACCGGGAGCTGATTGAGCGGCTGCGGGCAGCGGGGGTGCAGCTCGCCGGTGCCGCCCCGCCCTCCCCTGGGGAGCAGGCCCTCCCCCTGGCGGGCAAAACCCTGGTGCTCACAGGGACTTTACCCACCCTGACGCGGGAACAGGCTGCCGCTAAAATTGAAGCAGCCGGAGGAAAGGTGACCGGGTCAGTAAGCGCCAAGACCAATTATGTAGTGGTTGGGGCCGACGCTGGCTCGAAGCTGGCAAAGGCTGAGAAGCTGGGCATTCCCCAGCTGTCGGAACAGCAGCTGCTGGATCTTCTATCGGCACCTCCGGAGACGATCGCTACAAGCGAGAGTTGATTGAGGGTAGGATTCATCACTTCGAGGCACGTGTAGCCGGGATTCAGCCGGTTCTCAGGCTGTTTCTGTACAAATTGAATGGTCATACCGTTGTTCCCCCATTTCCTAGAGTTCTATGAGTCGCCTCGCGCTTGCTGTCTCCAGGTTGATTGCCCCCCTGGCCTGCGCTGTTCCTTCAGTCTCTGCTGCCCGGTCGTTCATGCGGCGGCTGATGCGGCTGGAGCTGGCTCTGGGGATGGGATTGCTGCCTTTGGCGATCGCCACCCCCGTCCGCAGTGCCGAAGAAATTCGCGTCCTCTATGGCCCCATCCAGCTCTCGGTGTCGGTTGAATCGCTGGCTACCTTTGCCGAGACGGGCACCATCGAACCCGATCTGGCGGCCTATGCGGATCGGTTCACCGAGCAGCAGCTTCAGGATATTCGCCGGGTGCTCAACTCCGCCATTGAGGTAGATGAGGTGGCGCTCACCAACTTCCTCTACACCCCCCAGGGAGAGGCCCTGCTCAATCGCCTGGGAGAAGTGATTCGCACCCGGTCGAATACCGGCTTCTATGCGCTGCGCGCCTCCCTCATCCTGGCGGCCAGCCAGCGGGATGGCACGACCCCCATTGACTTCCTCCAGGAGTTCCCAACGAACAGCGTTGTGGTTGATGTAGACAGCGCCCTGAGCATCGCCTCCGAACTCAACCGGCTGATTAACGTCACCTCCGAGGCGTTTGCCCTGGTGGAAGATCAGTATCAGGAAGCGATCCGCACGGCTCCTCCAGCGCTGGTTGACTCAACTGCTGTGCCCCGCCGCCAAGGGAGCTATGTCTCGGAGCGGGAAACTTTTGTAGTGGAAGACCCAGGGCGCGATCGCCAGTTCAGCTATGACCTCTATCTGCCCGATCGCGACACGCCAGCCCCGGTCATCGTCATTTCCCACGGGCTGGGATCCGATCGCACCAGCTATGCCTACCTGGCCCGCCACCTCGCTTCCTACGGGTTTGTGGTGGCCCTGCCAGAGCATCCGGGGAGCAATGCGGAGTATATTCAGGCCCTGTTTGCGGGGGCGGCAGAGCAGGTGGCCGACCCCAGCGAGTTTGTCGATCGGGCGCAGGATATCTCGTCGGTGTTGGACGACCTGACCCGGCGAGCCGCTGAGGATGCTGCCCTGGCCCAGCGGCTGGATGTGAACCAGGCGGGAGTAGTGGGCCAGTCGTTTGGGGGGTATACGGCCCTGGCGATCGCCGGAGCCACCATCGAGGTGCAGCGCCTCCAGACGGTGTGTGACCAGGAAGAAGAAGGGCCAATCAGCAGCCTGAATGTGTCGCTGCTGCTCCAGTGTCGGGCGGTGGAGCTTTTTCCCCAGGAGGCAGAAACGGCGCAAATCTCCCTGCGGGACGAGCGGGTAAAGGCGATCATTGCCATCAACCCTATTGGTAGCACGGTTTTTGGCCGGGAGGGCTTTAGCGCCATCGACATCCCCATTATGATTATCACTGGCAGTGCTGATGTGGTTGCGCCGCCCCTGTCAGAACAAATTCTGCCGTTTACCTGGCTCACGGCTGAAGACAAGTATTTGCTCTTGATGCGGGGCGGCACCCACTTTTCCACCATCGGTGCCTCTGAGCAGGGCAGCGAAACCGTTCCTCTGCCACCCGAAATTACGGGCACTGAGCAAGAGCTTGCCCTGGCCCGACAGTATGTTGAAACCCTGAGTGTAGCTTTTTTCAAAACCTACGTCTCAAACCAGCCAGAGTTTCGAGTCTACCTCTCGCCAACCTATGTCAACCGGTTGAGCGCTTCTCCCCTGCCGCTAAATATTGTTCAGTCTCTCAATGCTGACAGATTGGCCCAACTGATCAAAAATACATCTTTGGTGGTGTCTGCATTGGAGTTAGAGTGACGGAGCTAATCAACGGGTTTCTTAACCTCAGTAAGCCAGCGGGGCTGACTTCCCACGACTGTGTCGCCAGGGTGCGCCGCCTGCTGCACATTAAGCGGGTGGGGCATGGTGGCACCCTTGACCCGGCAGCCACGGGGGTGCTGCCTATTGCCCTGGGGCGGGCCACCCGCCTGCTGCAGTTTCTTCAGCCCAATAAGGCCTATCGGGCAACGGTGCGCTTTGGCCTGCGAACCACAACGGATGATCTGGACGGCGACATCCTCAACCAGCAGCCGGTTCCCCACCTCAGCCTGGAGGCGATCGCCCCCCACCTGCCCCAGTTTCAGGGCATCATCCAGCAGGTTCCCCCCAGCTATAGCGCCGTTCAGGTAAAGGGCAAGCGGCTCTACCAGTTGGCCCGATCGGGGGAAGAAGTGGAGGTGCCGGTGCGCACCGTGGAGGTGCACCATATTGACGTACTCGACTGGCGGGCGGGGGATTACCCCGAACTGGACGTGGCGATCGCCTGCGGCAGCGGCACCTATATCCGCTCCATTGCCCGCGACCTGGGAGATGTCCTCGGCACGGGGGCGACCCTGGCAATGCTCATCCGCACCGAAAGCAGCGGCTTTTTCCTGGATACCAGCCTCACCCTCGATCAGCTTGGTCAGCAGGTTGAAGGGGGAGACTTTACCCCCATCGCCCCCGCCGCTGCCCTCCAGCATCTGCCCGAGGTCGTGCTGTCGCCGCCCCAGGTCAAATACTGGTGCAATGGGCGTTCTTTGTTCCTGAAGCCCGGAAGCGTCAACTGTTCATTTGATACCGTGGTTCGCGTCCAGGATAGCCAGGGAGAATTCCTCGGCGTGGCAGACTATGTCGAAGAGCGGGGCAAGTCTAAGTTGGTGCCCAAAATGGTGTTCACCCCCGCGTGATGGGGTCGTTTCACACGGTAAACGTAGATGACGCCGATGGCCCGCTCCAGCCGGTTCTGACGCAGGGCATCGGTTAGTGGTAGATGGGTGGGGGTATTAATGTAAGGCGGGACGCTTTCCCAAGAATAGAATCCAGGAGTCAGGAGTCAGAAGTCAGCTCCCTCCTGAATTCTGACTCCTGGATTCTGGCTCCCTATCCAACCAGGATTTCCTGGCTTATGCTGATACCCGATGGGTGAGGTTCATGGCCCTAGTGGTCGCGACTTCCGGAGGACTTTTCTTCCTGGGAAAGGTCGGTAAAGGACTTCCACAAATCCCGCAGGACTTGCTTCACCTGAGCCTCCTTGCGGGCAACGGCTCCGCCTGCCTCGCTCATTTTGGCCTCAAAGCTGGCCTGCTTCTGGGCGAGGTAGCTGTTCTCCGCTCCCTTGGGCTGGGGTTCGGCTCGCATCCGCTCATACCAGGAGCGGGCGTCCTCCAAATATCGGTTTACCCGATCAAACTCAGGGGTGCCTTCCTCCGCCGATAGATTTGCCCGCAGCAAAGCCAGTTGTGCCCGCAGTTGGGCATACCGCTTCTTCATCAACGCCACCTCCGGACTGTTGCGAATGGACGTGACCACCGACTGTACGGTATCCCCTATGGCGGATTTGGTTTCCTCCCCCGTTTCCTCAATGTCGGACAGCACCAGACTGGTCTGCTCTTCCAAACGGGTTTCCTCGGAGTCAATCTGCTCCTGCAGCTGCTCCATCTGGGACTCGATCTGGGCGATCGCCTGCCGTCGCGTGCTGTTAACCCCTTCCAGAACCCCCTCAACGGATGCCTGGATGTCTTCCTTGGCCTCGGAACCGCGATCGCGCACCACATCAATTACAGCGGCGATCGCATCTTTGACCACCAGCCGCAGCTCGCTGGTGCCGCCCTTGAGTTCACCTACGGCCTGGGCCACGGCCTCTTTGACAATGTCGCGAATGCGCTCTGAGCGGAGCTTGCCTTCCTGTTTGGCCCGCTGCAAGTCCTGGGTTACGCGGTCTTTTACGGATTCAGCCATGATTTATGTCTCCTGGTAAACAAATATTTCTATAGCCCTACGGGCTAAGGTTCGAGTGTAGGATCCGCACGTCGCGGGGGTTCCACACCCCTTGAATGTCCTAACGCGAAAGCGTAACGCCATACTGATCAAACTCTATGCGTCGGTGATTTCGGCGGTGCGGTGCTCAATAGCCTCCTTAAGTCCGGGCGGCGCATTTCGGAACATGAGGGTGTAGATTTCGGTGGGCATTTCCACCTCGGCCTGCTGCAAAGCTTCTTTGATGGACTGGGCCACCCTGGAGGTGGTGTCTAGAAAGCCCGCCCGCTTTGAATCCACCCAAAACCGTACCTCCAAATTGACGGTGCTGGCTCCCAGTTCCATCACCAGCACTTCCGGAGCGGGCGATTTTTCCACCAGCTCCACCTGGGCAACGGCCCGCTGGATGACCTGAATGGCGTAGGAAATGGCGGCATCGTAGTCAATGCCAACCATCAGGGAACTGCGGCGACGGGGGGAGGCCGTGTTATTGGTGATGCTGGCCTGAAAGACCTCCTGGTTGGGAATGTAAACCGTGCGTCCGTCGTAGGTATTCAGCGTAGTTGCCCGCAGCTGGATTTGGGTAATCGTGCCTTCAAACTCGCGAATCACCACCTGGTCCCCCAACCGGAAGGGGCGGGCCGCCAGGAGAATCACCCCAGAAATATAGTTGCTCAAAACATCCTTGAGGCTAAAACCAATGGCCACGCTAGTGAGGCCCAGGGCACCCAGCAACGCCCCGAAATTCAGCCCCAGCAAGCCTAGAGCAATGATAGACCCCAGCACCCACACCCCGCCATAGCCCAGCCTGCCAATGAGAACCTCGGTACCATGGTCGCCCTCGGTGCGCTGTGCCCAACGAAAGGCCAGGTTGCGGACAATAGCCGCCGCCGCCCAGGTGAGTAGAATAACGATGAAAGCCCCGACAAAAGCAGGAAATCCGGCGATCGCATCCCTGGACAAATCCCGAATGGTGGTATTCAACCGCTGGGCTACATCAATGGCTAGCGGCGGTCGATCCAGGGCCTGATTGAGGCGATCGCCCCACTCCTGGGCCAGTTCTTCAACGGTGAGGCCAAAGTCTTCGGCGTCCTGTGCGGTAACAGTCATCAGTACCCGATTGTTCAGCCGCAGCGTGGCCAAGCCCCGCCCGCCATCCACCTGTACTTCCACCTGGCCCGGATCATCGCTGCGGGACAGAATGCTGGCGATGCGCCGATTGATAATTTCTGCCCGCTGTACGGCACTGATGTCTGCCAGGCTCCCTACTTGAAAGATGGGACGCCCCCGCACCACCACATCGGCAAAGTAAAGCCCGTCTCCCGTAGATGATGCAGAAGACGGGGCAGTTGTTGATGGACTCGCTTCAGTTTGGGGGGCTGGAACGATGACGCTCTCCTCAACCTGAGCGATCGCAGGATTTGCCATGGTTAACAGCACCACCATCCAGCCCCACTTTTTCAATGAAACCCCTACCATGTTTGACCAGTTGTTTAGTGACGGTTACCCAGCCACTTGGCAGCCACAGCTCCCAATACCGCACCCACCACCGGGTTGCTGAGGAACTTGATGACGGTCGGCTGGTCGGCCATTACCTCTTGAAAGATGTCGGGATGGGAATGGTAGGTGAATGCGGCCAGCTTGCTGACATCATCGGCAGACATGCGGCGAGCGTGATGGGTAGACAAGCCCAATTGCCGCTCTAGCTGACGCTCGTCCAGTCCACGCTCTTTCAAATGCTTGAAAAGGTCTCGAGCCACATCATCCCGCTCGTTGGGCTTGATTTGCTCAATCGCCTTCCGTAGCTCTGGTTCCATTTGACTGGTGGGAATGGCGTTGGGATGGAGCGATCGCCCAAAGATTTGGCGGCGTTCGTCGCGGGAGGAGCGGCGAGCAAAGTCATCAAAACTCTGGTATTCCTCGGCGGGAGTTTTAGGAGTGTCATTGATAGATTCGACATTACCCCGCGACAGATCATTGAGAATCTGGCGTTTATATTCGTCACTCGTTGGCATTGATTTTCTCCAGTGTTAATACTTTATTTCTTACTTGTTTGACAACAAGGGGGCAATATCAAACTAAACAGCGGTGTCGTAGTAGATTTGCTGGGTCCGCTCGTTATAGCGAGCAGAGAGAATCAGCTCTTTATCTGGGGCGTAGACCAGTACCGTCAGGTCACGGTCAGGAAAATTGTTGTGAAACCCGTTGACCAGTGCCCGTGCCAGGCCCCGTACCTCGCTCGGCTTCACATCGCGGGAAATGACTACACCCAACTTGTCGTTGTCGCGGACGTAGGCATCCTGAATCATACCCCTACCGGTTTGCACCACCCAGGTACCAAAGTCCTGCCCTGCTGTAGTGTCACCCCGCTCAAGCTGCTCGTATCCGGGCGGAAGGGGGGTCGAAGTGACGCGATCGCTCCCGGTTGTCGAACAAGCTGTGTTAAACATCACCACCAGGGTCAGCATCCCAGCGATGACCGCCTTCCCAAATGCTTTCAAGTTCATTGTCAGGCACTCCTAAAACCGTTTGATAATTCACTCTCAGGGTAAGCCCCTGCCGAGCCTACCCTGAAGGTTTACGCTTGACCAAGCACCAAGTGCTTGAGCAATTTTAATTACGTTTCCTTGGGGAAGTAGTTTTGTTTAACTACTCAGTCAATTTTTCGCTTCATTTCGTCCTTCACATTTTCGACGGTATGGCGAGCCTGGGCCTCAACCTGCTTGGCCCGACCTTCTGCTTTATCCTTGGGATCACCCGTCACTTCACCCACTGCCTCTTGCACCTTGCCTTCGATGTTTTTGGCAGTGGCCTGTGCTCTATCTTCAATACTCATAATTACACTCTCCTTTGAAACACATGAAATACAACACTTGCAGCATTATTTCAACTGGTTCACCAACCAGCCGAAACGTGCTTTGGTGTTGGTTTTTAGAAATTCGGACCGGTCACAGACCATGCGCTCCAGCCCTTGGTTGATGGCCTGGAGGCCGAACTCTTTCAAGATAATTGTTTATTGCAGCGATCGCCTCTATCCAGGGGAGCGTTTTGGTTCAACGCTATTTCATAGAACTTACTCAGTTGGGTGGTTTTGTGACACTGTGCGCCCATAAAACCGGCCAAAACCCCAGGACACCGCACGCAGTGCGTATTAATAGCGGTCACATGCGTACTTCATCGTTGCGTAATTTAAAGGATCGCCTACCAAAGGTTTCCATTCTCCTTTAGTGGGCTGACCGTTTTCTACCAGGTCGCGATAGCGCTGGTGCTTGCAGTCATATTCCGTAAGATAGGTTGTTACCGAGCGGGTAGTGCGATTTTCCCAGGCACTTTTGAGGCGAACTCCCTGGGGCGATCGCTCAATGGAGTCAATATCAACAGACTGGCTCTGCTGACCATCAGCGGTGGTGGCTACTTGATGCCAGTTGACGGCCTGGGCAGCGGGAGCCATGCTCAGGAGCATCATGCTGATTAGAAATGCGCTTAGAAATGCACCGATTAGACTTGCGAGGAACTTCATGCCCCATGCACCAGACAGCTCAACACTTGCTATGTTACCGTTTGTTGCCCACCTGGCCGCAAAGATTCGCGTTGCTGACTGACAAATTGAACGGCACAACTGTCAGTAGCCTGGTTGACTGACAAAATTCTTGAAACCCTCGTTCTGCTGTCATTTTGCTGTAGGTTGGGTAGAGCGCTAGCGAAACCCAACGCAACCCTCGCTGGTGTTGGGTTTCGCTTTGCTCAACGCCAAC
>JAYKGU010000116.1:0-18297 GCA_035285585.1 Synechococcales cyanobacterium | reverse complement strand
TATCCCCTGGTTTCAAGTGCAGCGAAATACTTTGCAGGGCGGGAGTAGCGCTGCCGGGATAGGAGAAACTCACGTTTTCAAAGCGAATGCCGTCTCCCGGCAAGGGGCCACGGGTGGCGTGGCCTGTGGATTTGGGCGTCTCTTCCTCCAAAAAGCTGTAGAGGGTGGACAGGTAGAGGCTGTCTTCATACATGCCTCCCACCGAGGTGAGGATATTGGCAAAGGTCGTCTGCCCCTGGCGAAACACCACCAGGTACATGGTCAAATCGCCCAGGGAAATGCGGCGGGCGATCGCCTCCAGCACAATCCAGGTATAGGCTCCATAGAAAGCCAGGCTGCTCAGCAACCCCAGCCCATAGCTCCAGATATTGCGGCGCACCGTCAGATCCCGATCTTCGGCATAAAGGCGCTGAAAGATGGTCTTGTAGCGATCGAGAAACAAATCTCCAAGCTGGTAAAGCTTCACCTCCTTGGCGTAGTCTTCACGGGCCACCAGCACTTCCAGATAGGTTTGCTCGCGGGTTTCGGGGGCACGCCAGCGGAAGATGCGAAAGGCCTGCTCGGCAAAGCGGGTTTCGGTGATGAAGGCCGGAACGGACGCCAGCATCAGCACCAAAACGGCCCACACCGAGAACTGCAGCAGCAGCCCCGAAAAGGTGATGAGCGAAAGGGTATCGCGGGCAATGCCAAAGATGCGCGTCACCATGCTGAGGGGACGGCTGGAGGCTTCGCGGCGGGCACGGGTCATTTTGTCGTAGAATTCAGAATCCTCAAACTGGGTGAGGCTGAGGGTGAGGGCCTTCTCCAGAATGAGCACGTTGACCCGCTGGGCCAGCAGCACCCGCAGCAGCGACTGGCACAGGGAAATGCCCTGGCGACAGCCGCTCAGCAAAGCCACCAGCACCGCCTCCAGCCCCAGGTAGCGGAGGGCCAGCCAGCGATCGGCCAATCCGTCATTTTGGGCGGCCTGCACCACGGCATCGACGATCAGCTTACCCACATAGGCCACGGCGGCGGGGAGGAGTCCGGCCACCAGGGTCAGACTGGCAAACAGCAGGGTGAGGGTGCGGTCGGTGTGCCAGACGAGGGCGATCGCCCGACCGCAGTAGCGAAAAATAGATACAGGCTGGCGCAACCGCCGCCAGGGCTGGCGCAGCCAGGGGAAAAAATTGCTCATTCTCTAGCATAGCCGCTCAGAACCGATGCGAAAACCCCGGCATAGGAGTCAGCATTCAGGAGTCAGCATTCAGGAGTCAGCAAAAAGTTAGTTTCTGGCTCCTGACATCCTTGCGTAGCGCGGGCTTCCAGCCTGCGGTGTGACGATGCCAGCAAGCAGGATGCTTGCGCTACGGGGCATCCGGTTCCTAATTCGCATTAGACGTGACTCCTGAATTCTATTCTTGGGAGAGTGTCTCGCCTTCCGTTGATACCCGTTATTCGGCATCGGTGACCCATACGGGAAGCAATAGGCTAAAGGTGACCCAGCCGTTGTTGCTGTCTGCCGCCACAGTGCCCCCCAGAAATTCAGCCAAACGTTTGACCAGGGTGAGGCCTAGGCCGGTGCCGCCATGTGCCCAGGGATCGCACTTGGGCACCCGATAGAACTTGTCGAACAGACTGGACAGATGCTCATCGGGGATGTGGGCGGTGTTGCGCACCGAGAGGCGCAGGGTGGCGTTGCTGGACGGGGAATGGCTAAATCCGAGAGCGTGCAGCCATTCGGGCTGGGCTGGGCGGGCGGTGTCAACCTCAGCCGTCAGGATGACGCGCCCTTCGGCGGGGGTGTACTTGTAGGCGTTTTTCAGGAATTCTTTGACGATGCGGCTGAGGCTGATGGGGTCGCAGGCGATCGCCCCCGCCCCGATTGGATACTCAAACTGCAAGCGCTGCTGGCGATGGCGGCACTTTTCTTGCCATTGTTCTTCAAGCTGGGCCAGCCACGAGTTCAGTGTGAGGATGTCTGTAAAGGCCGAATAGGTACCTGCCTCAAGCTGCTGCAGGTCGAGCAGGTCGTTCACCAGATCAATCTCGCGATCGCACTCGGCCTGCAAAATTTCCAGATAGCGCTGCTGCCGTTCGGGGCTGGGATTGCGCTTCAGGGTTTCTACCGCCAGACGAATGTTGGTGATGGGGGTACGTAGCTCGTGGGAGATGGTGCTGAGGAACTGGTCTTTGAGGCGGTCTAGCTCCTGCAGCTCTTGGACTTGGGTGTGAACTTGCTGGTGGAGGCGGGCGTTGCGGATGGCGATCGCGCACTGGTTGGCCGCCTGCTGGACATAATTGGTCTCGGATTCACTGAGATGGTCGGCCTGGGGCATAAAGATCCACAGGTCTCCCAGAATGCCGTCCGTATCACCCAGGGAGCAGACAAACAGCGCTACCTGGCTTTGCAAGCTGGGGGTCAGGGCGTCTTTCAACAGGTTGCAAAACTGGAGGGCTTCGCCCCCAAGCATCGAGTCGGGGGCAGCGGCGTTGGAGCCGAAATAGCTTTGGTAGCTTAAGGCCCTAGACGCAGGCGGGCAGCAGACATAGCGCATCTGCCTTTCGCCAGATTCTTCGAACAGCCCCGCATCGCAGCCCACCCCCAGCACATCGGCCACCTCTTCTACCAGTATCGACAGAATCTGGTCGGCATCAGGGGCTTTTTGAGCTAATTGGGAAAGGCGCTGCAGCGACTGGGAAAACTGCACCGAGCGACGCAGCTCGCGCTCAACCGTCACCTGTTTGCCAACATCGTGGATGGCCCAGCGCAGGGTGACGGAAGCATCTTCCCGATCGACAACGGCCATTACCCGCGTCATCACCCGCAGGGTAGATTTTTGGGCAGACTTCAGCAAGAATTTTTGCTCATGCACCACCCCAGGGCTTTGCTCGACCTGAAGCATAAATTGGCGAAACCGGAGGCGCTGGCTCAGGGCTACAAAAGTGGTGATGGGTTTGCTCCTGAGCCGGGCCGCATAGCAGCCAAGCAAATCTGCCGCCGCCTGATTGGCCTCCAGAATAGAGCCGTAGGACGTGGTAACGATGTAGGCATCAGGGGCCAGCTCAAACCAGCTCTGGTAGCGATGGCGCTCGGCTTCAACCAGCTTGCGGGTGGCCATCAGATCCTCGTTGATGCTCTGCATCTCTTCAAGGGCGATTTGCAGTTCTTCAATGCTTTGGGAGATCAGGTCGGGATCGTTGGTTCGATCGAGCTGCTGCTCCAGGTAGCGCTGGTGGGCTGACAGCTCTTGGAGGGCTTGGGCAAAATCTTTCATAACGTTCTGTCTGAGGGGGTTAAGTACGAATGGGACGAAGTAAGTAAACTGTTCAGCAGGCTGCTTGCGAAGTTAGTTAGAGGAAAAGGGCGATCGCCCAGAATCTGCGATCCTGCACTTGGCAGTATGGTAGATTCAGCTAGCGCAGCACCTGGCCTGCAAGCTTCGAAAGCCCTGGCGAGTTGCGAACAGCAAGCTACACACGTTCAGGCTCGTCTCAGACGAAATTGCTTAGAGGCGGTCAGCGGTAGGGGTAGCGCGGGTGATACCAGGTTTTTGGGCCTGACTTAGCTTAAATTCGTCTCCTTCTGCCGTTTTGGGGTTCTTGCTTAAAGCGGGACGAGATTAGCGGGAACGTGGGACGCGGTGCACCCCGCTTTCCTGCCTTCAGTTGATACGTGGTATAGACGAATGATCAGTTGGCAAAACAACCTGTTTTTAAAGTTTTGAAGTCGATGAAAATCAAGCGAACTTTTTTTTCAAAAGGTTTTTTCTAAAATCTGAAGGCTTCAATTTTGATGAGCGTATCTCCTCCCTTAGACTAACATCTGAATTTCAGGTTATAAACAGAACCAAAATTATGCAAGGGCTGGTGTTTGAAAAGATTTGTTAAAATCCCTCATTTTTACCGTCAAATTTCTCTGCTGTTTAACGTGGGCGTAAAGAATTTGCAGCCATGTTGAAACCGGTGCCCTTCAGTTCAACCTGCCCCTTTTCAAAGACAATTTTTTTATAGCGCTACGCTTTCGTGTTAGGACGCTCCAGAAGTGTGGAACCCCCGCGACGCGGGGGTTCCACACTCAAACCTTAGCCCGTAGGGCCATACTTACTTGTATATTTATGTTGAGAATGTATAAAGTGAGGGCAGTTAGGTTGCCTCGGTGGCATCGATTTCTTCCATCATGAGGATGACGCCCTGGCGATCGCCAAGTGAGCCAGTCAGCGGGGTGAGGCTAATGCGGCACTGGATAGCGCGGCCCCGGCGGTTGGTGGCGCTCAGCAGTTGTTCAATGCGGTCATTGCCCCTGAGGCACTCGCGGATGGGTTCCCGCAGGCGATCGACCTCCAGGCCGATGTCCAGCGCGAGAAACGAATGGCCCTGGACCTCATCGGCCCGCAGTCCCCACAGGTTTTCGGCTTCGGTGTTCCAGCTAATGACCGTAAACTGGCGATCGACCACCACGACGCCAGTATTGAGGCTTGCCAGAATGGATGACAAAAATGCATTGGCCCGATTGAGATCGGTGGTGCGCAGGCGCAGCTCATCATTCATGGTCTGGAGTTCTTCATTGGTGGACTGGAGTTCTTCATTCATCGTCTCCAGCTCTTCGTTGGTGGACTGGAGTTCTTCGTTGGTGGTTTCCAGCTCTTCATTAGTGGACTGGAGTTCTTCGTTGGTGGTTTCCAGCTCTTCGTTGCTCGACTGCAGCTCTTCGTTGGCTGTCTCCAGCTCCTGGTTGGTGCGATACAGCTCACCCTGCAGGCGATGGTAATGGGTAACATCTACAAAGGCGATGCTGACGCCGAGCAGGTCGCTGCCGTTTTCCTGGAGCGGCGAAAGATGGACATCGAGGAACTGGGTGGGCTGGTCGGGGCGCTGCCGCTCGACATCGTTGACGATGAGTGTCTGTTTGTCGGAATAAACCTGATCAATGAGCGATCGCAGCTCCAGCGGTCGGTAGGAAATTTCCAGGTCGCGGAAGGGCCGCCCCAGGTCTTGCAGGTTAATGCCAAACAGGGCGCGGGACTGGTCGTTGGCCATCACCAGCAGGCCATTGAAGTCAGTGATGAGCTGGGCAACCGGGGCGGCGTTGAAGGCGGCCTCCCGCAGATGCACATTGCTGGCCAGGCGATCGCCCGCCGATTCTTCCCCCGACTGGGCCAGCAGCAGCAGGCGATCGCGCAGGTCGACCCTGGGCACCTTCATAAAGATGCGATGCTGCAGGCTGAGGGGAGAAAACAGGTTGGAATGGGTGAGCAGCATCTCGGCCTTACCCAAAAACAGCACCCCGGTGTCATCGAGGGCAAAGTGCAGCCGAGCCAGAATGCGGCTCTGGGTTTCTGAGTTGAAATACATCAACGTGTTGCGGCAGGTAAGCAGGTCGAGCTTCGAGATGGGAGCGTCTTGCACCAGGTCGTGGCGGCCAAAGATGATGGAGCGCCGCAGGTCTGAGCGAAAGGTGTGGTGGTTGCTGGATTTATCGAAGTAGCGATCGCACCACGTTTCTGGCACGTTAGCCAGACTTTTGGCTTCGTAGGTGGCCTGGCGGGCCTGAACCAGGGCCTCTTCATCCACATCTGTAGCGTAAATTTTCACCCGCCGCCGAAATGCCTCAACCCCCAGCGCCTCACAAAAAACGATCGCCACGGTGTACGCCTCTTCCCCCGACGCACAGCCCGCCACCCAGATGCGGATTGGGTCGGTTTCACCCTTGCGTTCCAGCAGTGACGGTAGCGTTTGAGACTGGAAATAGTCCCACGCATCCGAATCGCGGAAGAAGCTGGTGACGTTAATCAAAATCGTGTTGAACAGCGGCTCAAATTCATCAGGATGTACTTCTAAATAGTCGAGGTAGTCGCCAAATGTGTCAATTTGGCGAAACTGCATCCGCCTGCGCATCCGCCGCTGCAGGCTCGATCGTTTATACCCGGTAAAATCGAAGCCGCGCGATCGCCGCAGATACTCCAGCAGCGACTCAAAAATCTGCTCCTCACCTGTCTGTTTGTCCTGGTTCATAACCAATCCATTGACCTGTTACAGCCCTACAGTCTAAGGTTTGAGTGTGGAACCCCCCGCGTCGCGGGGGGTTCCACACCTCTTAAGTGTCCTAACGCGAAAGCATAACGTCTTACTGGCATTTTAGTTTGACACTAATCGACATAGAGTTGTTGCGATCGCTGCCAGTGGTAAAACGTAATCCAGCAGACCGGTATCGGCGGCGGCGGCGGGCATTCCGTAATGTTCGGACGTGGCCTGATCCTGGGCGAGGGCGATGCCCTGGTGGCTTTTAATGGCGCGAATGCCGTTGGCCCCGTCTGTCCCGGTGCCAGAGAGAACGACAGCAATGGCGCGATCGCCATAGCTTTCGGCCAGCGACTGAAACAGCAAATCGGCAGAGGGGCGCACAAAGTTAACCCGCTCGGTCTGGTTTAGCCGAATTTTCCCCCCAGCGCCCACCAGCAAATGGGATCCGGGTGGTGCCACGTAAACCGTGCTGGTCTCTAACCAATCTCCGGCCCTGGCCGTTTTGACCGGCAGCGAGGTGTAGCGGGAAAAGATTTCGGTCAGCATCGAGCGATAGTTGGGCGACAGATGCAGGAGCAGCACGACGGCGGCCTGAAGATCGGGCGGCAATGCCTCTAAGGTTTGCGCGATGGCATCCAGCCCACCTGCTGATGCGGCGATCGCGATCACCCACTTTGCCGATGAACCCTCTGGGCGATCGTCGGGACTTTCGAGGGTAAGTTGATTCCTGGGAATAGCCACGTTGAGGTGCTGAGCGACAAGTTCGCTCCCTTTGAAATAAAGTTTGCAGGAGAACTAGATGATTAAGTAGGTCGGCACAATTAAATTCATGTTAGAGAATCGGGGGCGCTCCCCCGGTTTTCTAACCTTCGTTTTTCAATGCAGTTCTACTTACATCTACACTGCGAGGATGCTTAATTATTAAGTAGGTCAGCACAATTAAATTCATGTTAGAGAATCGGGGGAGCGCCCCCGGTTTTCTAACCTTCGTTGGATAGGAGCCTAGGCGTTGCCAATTTCGTATGGATAAGGCGATCGCACAGATTATTCAATAATCCTGGTTCTTAAAATTACCTGTTAAGCAGGTTTCAATGGCGATCGCGCCGAGCAATTCCTTAGCTAGCCCCTGGCTATATGTTACTCGAAAGGACGCCTAACGCGAAGTTGTAAAATTCCCCGCTATTCACCAAAATGCCTTGCGAACGCTCGCAGATGGTTGCCTGTAGAGGGATGCCTATTCGGTCTCCTGCGGACTATCTTACGGACAATAGATCTACACTCACTTCGGGGCTAGTAGGTCATTTGCTCTACTCCGAGCCATTGCGCCCTCACCCCAAACCCCTCTCCCAAAGAGGACAAGGGGCTTTGAAGCGATTAGTCGGCTCTGGCTCCCCTTCTCCCAAGTCGAGTGAAGGGGCTGGGGGTCATGTTCGTGGCAGATGACCCACAGGACACCCAAACTCAAACCTCAGCCCATAGGGCTATCCCAAGAGAACCTTTCAGTTCTTTAACCCTCACCCACCATGACCCAAACATTCGGCGCAAAACACAGACCCTCTGCTGCTCACATCGAAATCGCGCTCCAGCATTCCGATAAAGCCATCCAGCAGGGGCAGCGCTTGCAGCAGGTGGCGCAACAGTTGATGGAAGAGGGCAGGCTGGATGCTGATACAGGAAAGGCGATCGCCGAACACGGTGCTCACATTGAGGAGTATGGCTACCAATCTAAACATTGGGCCACCGTTGCCCAGGATAGCCCCCCCGAAGCAGCCCATCAGGCCATGGAGAAAGCAACCGAACTCCACTCAGAGGCCGCTGCCGAGCATATTGCCGCCACCAAAAAGTTCGCCCAGGTGTTTCAATCTTACCTGAAGCAAGTTTCTGAGTAATGGCCCAGGCAAACCAGGCTTCTCCTGTATGCCTTCACATAAAACTGGTTTTATTTACAAACATTCTCTTACCAAATCAGGATATTTACCTTGCGTAGAAAAATAAACATTGGGGCGGTTAAATCGTTACGTTTTTTATGTTCTGATAGCCGCTTAAGAACTGGAACCTTAAACTGGTTTAACGGCTAAAGGGGCATAGCCCCTCTTCCGCCCTGGAAGAGGGTTAGGGGTGAAGGCGAAATGCACTTGGCAGAACGAGCAATTTCCGTTATTTGAGGGAACGCTACCTATACATTCCAATTTCTTGCCATCGATACGTATTACCGCATCCTATGCTGCCTTTAGAAAATCCAAGTTCTCCCTTTGCTCAGGAAGGTTTGCTCCACCGCATTGCCCATCGCATCCGGCAATCTCTGGATTTGCAAACGATTTTGAGCACTACCGTGGCAGAGGTGCGGGCCTATTTAGGAACGGATCGAGTTAAGATTTATCAATTTCAACCGGATGGACATGGCATCGTGGTTGCTGAGGCGTTGGTGAGCGATCGCCTGCCTTCCCTGCTGGGGCTGCACTTCCCAAAGGATGATATTCCCACCTATGCCCTGGAGCTATTCGTGCGGGCACGGCAGCGAACGATCGTTGACCTGGAAACCCACGAAATTGGCCTCAGCCCCCTGAATTGCTTCGATACGGGTGCAGCCCTCAGTGAGGTTGACATTCGGTATCGGCCCGTAGATCCGTGCCACCGCGAGTACCTGACCGCCATGGGCGTCAAATCCTCTGTGGTGGTGCCCATCGTGCTCGAAGGAGAAACGGTGGGCGCTCACCACCTCCCCTCCCTGCAATCCACCAACTCCCTCTGGGGGCTGCTGGTGTCCCACCACTCTGAACCCCGTGATGTGACTGAGGCCGAGCTGCAGTTTATTCAGGCGGTGGTGGATCAGATGGCGATCGCGATCGCCCAGTCGGTGCTGCTAGAACAGGTGCGATCGCAAGCCCGCCAGGAAGCCAACATCAACCAGGTGACAGCCCGTCTACAAACATCCCCCACGGTGGACTGGCAGGCAGCCCTTGAATTTGCCTCCCAAACCCTCAATGCCGGAGGCAGGCTGTATTTGTTTGCCGACAGCCACTCCCTGAAGGAACTTTATACCTTGGATGAACAACCAACGCCCATTGATACTACCCAGGAGCGTTGCGTAGAGGAGAATCTACTGTGGCAAAAGTACCTGCATTCTGTATTGGTTGAAGGGCAAGATGAAACGGGCCACTACCCCTGGTCGGTCGAGTGGATGCGAGCCGTTTACAAAATCGGGGATCCTTTCCATAGCTTGCAAACCACAGCCTTTGCCTGGGCAGTGGACGATATCTACAAAGAACCCCTCTTTCGCACCCTCGCGCCATTCTTCAATTCCACTAAAATTCGCAGCGCCCTGATCGTGCCCCTGAAACACGGGAAGCAGGTGATTGGCTGCCTGACTTTCTTTCGCAGCGAAGTTGACATAGAAATTGAATGGGCGGGCTACCATATCCCCGATACGCGCCAACTGATGCCCCGTCAGTCCTTTGAAGTATGGCGGCAAATAGAAAAAGGACAGGCCCAGCGCTGGACAGAAGAAGAAATCAAGTATGCCCAGGCCGTGGGAGAACGCTTTGCCGCAACCGTGAAGCAATACCGGCTCTATCAGCAGGTGCAGGCCCTCAACGCCAGTTTGGAATGGCAGGTGGAAGAACGAACGGAGGCTTTGAAACAGCGCTCTGAGGAGCTGCAGCAGTCCAACTACGAGCTGGAACAATTGATCGAACGGCAAACTACCCTATCCCGCATCGTGGCCAAAATTCGCGAATCGCTGGACATTGATATCGTGTTTCAAAGCGTCACCCAGGAGCTGAGCAAGGTCTTGAAAGCTGAACGGGTAGCCATTTACCGCTTTACCAATGACTGGGGGGGAGAGTTTGTTGGCAACTATGAAGCCATAACGCCGGAATGGCAAAGCCTGGGGCTGCAGGGGCTGAACACCGCCTGGGATGATACCCACTTGCAAGACACCCAGGGGGGGCGATACCGCACAGGAGACAGTTCCGTTGTTGACGATATCTATGAGCAGGGCTTTACCCAGTACCACCTTGATACCCTGAAACAGTTTCACATCAGGGCATTTATCATCATGCCCATCTTCGCCGAGCACGAGCTGTGGGGTTTGCTGAGCGTTTATCAACATTCCGCACCCCGTGATTGGCAACCGTCTGAAGTTGAGTTTGTCAAGCAGATCGCTGGACAGTTGGGGGTGGCTCTACAGCATGCAGAATTGCTGGCCCAAACCCAACAGCAAACCCAACAGTTGGCCCAGACCTTGCAAGACCTGCAGCAGACCCAGGCCCATTTGTACCATAGCGAGAAAATGTCGAGCCTGGGGCAACTGGTGGCGGGCATTGCCCATGAAATCAACAATCCCATTAACTTTATCAGCGGCAATCTGGCCCATCTGGAAACCTATGTTCAAACACTACTTGAATTGCTGCGAGCCTATCAGCAACACACCCCCAATCCTGCCCCCGCGCTGCAGGCGCTGGTAGAACGCAGCGACCTGGCTTACCTTGAAGAAGATATTCCCAAAATTTGCACATCCATGCAGATTGGAACGGAGCGCATTCAAGATATTGTGCAAACGCTGCGCAACTTCTCAAGGGTCGATGAAGCTGGGATCAAAGCCGTTAACCTGCGTGAGGGTTTGGAAAGTACCCTTTTGATGCTGCAGCATCGCCTCAAGGCTGTTTCGAATGTCTCGATTCATGTTGAAACCGATTATGAATCCTTGCCCGAAGTGCAGTGTCAGGCTGGACAGATCAATCAAGTCTTTATGAACTTGATTAGCAATGCAATCGACGAGCTGGAGGAAACTCCGGCCAGGGATGCTGCGGCCAGAATGATCAAAATTAGCACACGTTATCTGGATAGGGATTGGGTAGAAGTGTCTATCCGAGACAACGGTCGCGGCATCGAAGAGGCCGTTCAAGCCAAACTCTTTGATCCTTTTTTCACCACCAAACCTATGGGCAAAGGTACGGGGCTGGGGTTGTTTATTAGCTATCAAATTATCAAGAAACACGGGGGGCAGTTGATCTGCCACTCACAGCCCAATTTGGGAACGGAGTTTGTCATTCAACTGCCGGTGCAGTTGCATATCATGCCAAATGCAACCGATGATTAGGAGATTTCCAGGAAAAAATTTACCCTCGGTTGAACGGTTGGTAAGGGTAAATGGCCATTTGCCCCTACGTCGTCCGGTCGGATCATTCTCAAAAATTTCCTTAAGTAGGTCAGCACCGCCCTCACCCCAAACCCCTCTCCCAGAGCGGGCGAGGGGCTTGAAATGGATAAGCAATTCTGGCTCCCCTTCTTCTCTCATGGAAGAAGGGCTGGGGGATGAGGGCAAGTTCAGGCTTTTTCCAGGTCCACCAGCTTAATATCAAAAGTCAGGTTTTCACCAGCGAGGGGATGGTTAGCATCGAGCGTCACAGCCGCATCAGACATGGCGGTGATGGTGACGGGAATGGCCTGGCCGCCCTGCTGCTGAATTTGCAGTCGCTGTCCAATCTCCAGGGGAATCTCGGACGGTACCTGCTGGCGATCGATTTGCACAACCATGTCTTCGCGGTAGGGGCCGTAGGCTTGGGCCGAGGGAATGGTGGTGGTTTTGGAATCACCGGGACTCATGCCAATCACGGCGGCTTCAAAGCCGGGGATGACGTTGCCACTGCCGATGGAAAATTGCAGGGGATCGCGATTGTCGGAGGTGTCGAAGACCGTCCCGTCTTCTAGCTTCCCGGTGTAGTGAACCAGAACCTTATCGCCCTGTTGTGCTTGCGCCATGTTAAAAATCGTCCTCCTCTGAGAATGGTCGACCCCGCAATGTGGGGATTTTACTAACTGGATAATAGCTCGCGGATCGGGAGGGTGTGAACGGAGGGCGGCTCAGGGGCGATCGCCCATCCCTGTCAAATCCGGAGCAGACTAGGGCTGCAGTAAATTGAGAACTTTTGTGTGAAGCGGCTCCCCACAGGAGGAAATCAGACTACCGCCAAAGACGATATTTTGCCGCTCGCCCGCCAGGTTGGTGACCACTCCCCCGGCTTCTTCGACACAGGGCACGATCGCCGCGATGTCCCACGGATTCATGACCGTATCCACCGCCACATGGAGCTTTCCCCGGCTGACCAGGGCGTGCTGGTTGCAGTCAGAGCAAAAGCGGAACTTGCGCACCCGATGAATTAGATCCGTCAGCCGGTAAGGGGTTTCCCCTGGCTTGCTGTGGATGTCGGAGCTGTGGACGCCGGTGCTGGAGGCGATCGCCTCCTCCAGATCCACCGGCGGACGCACCTGCACCCGCACCGGCTCCCCCATGCGGGACTGAAACCAGCAGCCACCCCCCCTGGCGGCATACACCGTTTCCCCAATGCCCGGCAGGTGAATCACGCCCACAATCGGCTCGTTGTCCTCCAGCAGCGCCACCAGCGTCCCAAACAGGGGCACCCCCAGGGTAAACCAGGCGGTGCCGTCGATGGGATCCAGCACCCAGCGGTAGCGGGCATCGGTGCGATCGCCCACGCCAAACTCTTCCCCCAAAATGTCGTGGTCGGGAAACTGCTGCTCAATGTGCGATCGCATCACCCGTTCCCCAGCCTGATCGGCGATCGTCACCTCGCTGCCGTCTGCCTTGTAGCTGACGGTGTGGCTCTGAAAATGGGGCATAATTACCGCCTCCGCCGCCAGGGCCAACTGGCGAGCAAACTCTAGAAACCTGTGGGTCTGTTCCATTTGACCTCTCAACGGGCTACCGGCTGTCCACAAACTGAGTGCTTGAGCAATTTTAATCCGACCCGACGGCGTAGGGGCATGGCCATTTGCCCCTAATTACCGTCTACCGGGGTGAGCTTTTTCCAGAAAACGCCTTATGTCTCCTTTAGAATCCCACCCTAAAGTAGAGATATCTCCATTTACCGATGCAGCGCTCGACAGCGCAAGATTATTCTACTCACAAAATCTCTGTTCAAAGCTCGCAAACCCATGTAAGTGCTCAAGCACAACTAATTACATTGTGTGGGAGCGCACCCCCAAGACAATAGTTTCGTCAACTACTCATGAGTGATATTTTTACCCCCAGTGCCTTTTTGGAAGTGCTGTTGGCCATTAGCCTCAGTGCCGCAGTTGGGTTTCGAGTGTTTGTGCCGCTGCTGGTGCTCAGCGCCTTTTCCGTTATTGGCCAGGTCGATTTGCCCAGTAATTTGGACTGGATTGAGAACAATCAGGCGCTGCTGGTGTTTGCGATCGCCTCCCTCCTGGAAGTGGCAGGCTATTACGTGCCCTGGCTCGATCACGCCATTGACGTGGTGTCTACCCCCGCCGCCGTGATTGCGGGCACGGTGGTCTCGGCCTCCCTGGCTCCCGATATGGATCCGGTGGCGAAATGGACGCTGGCCCTGGCGGCGGGGGGCGGCACGGCAGGGGCAACCAAGGGCTTTATGAACCTGCTGCGCACCGCCTCCACGGCACTCTCTGGGGGGCTGACGAATCCCGTACTGGCCACGGTGGAGCTGGGGCTGGCGATCGCCCTTTCAGTCCTGGCGATTACCGTGCCTATTGTTGCGGGTGGGGCGGTCATTGGGCTATTTATTTTTGCCATCGCCAAAGCACGGCAGCTCTTAAAACAGATGCGCACAAAGCAGCCCGCCGCCGATGACGCCACCGTAGCCGATCAGTAATTGCAAAGTAATTGCAAAGCAATCAACAGTCTTCTGTATAAATTGTTACAGGACGAGGGGCGATCGCTATTTTCGGGCTAAATCGGGGAATACTCTGAATTAGTTCCGAAAAAATTATTTGTAAATGCGGAGCCGCTGGTTGCTGTTCCACAACCGGCCTGTTTAAAAAAACGGGTGAGAACTTATGAGACGGCGTAATTTTTTAGGCTATTCCTTGCTGCTCCTAGCTGGCTGTACCGCTGCGACCCAATCCAGCTCTCCCACGGCCACTGCCATGCCAGACAGACTCCGGTTTAGCGTTACCGATGCTCCAGGCTTAGAAGGGCTGCAGCAAGAATATGAGCCTTTCCGGGCTGCCCTGGAGGAGATTTTGCAAACCACCGTCGAGTTCTTCCCCGTTGAAGACTACTTCATGGCGGCTTCTGCGCTCCAGTCGGGACAGGTTGATCTGGTGTGGGCAGGGCCATCCGAGTACGTCGCCGTCCGGGCGCGAACCAGCGCCACTCCGATTGTCAGCCTGGTTCGCTCTACCTATCGCACCATCATCGCCGCCCGATCCGACAGCGGCATTCAATCCCTCGCGGATCTGAAAGGCAAGACGCTTGACATGTGGAAGCTCGGTTCAACGGCAGGGCAGTTGGGAGCGGCCATCATGCTGATGGAGGCGGGGCTGAATCCCCAAACCGATGTCAAGGCAATTTTCACCGAAGACAATACCCTAACCCCCCTGAAAACAGGGGCAGCTGCGGCCTGGGCCAGACCCTTCAACCGCTATCAGCCCGCCATCGAGCAGGAAGGGGCGGCGGCAACGGACTATCCAATTATCGCGGAAGGGGCCACCCTGCCGGGGGATGTCTTTGTGCTGGCAAGCCAGCTTGGCTCCGAACTGGCGATCGCCATCCAATCCCAAATGCTAGCCAACGCAGAGAAGCTGATGACCGCCATTCGCGCTGTGGAAAGTCTGGCTGAACGGTTTGGCAATGGGGAGCTGACCCAGGGGAATGACGCCGACTATGACGTCCTGCGGGAAGCCTATCGGGCGATCGGTCAGGGCGACTTCCTACAGCAATAGAAACCAGATGAAATCAGTCAGTGAGATCCTATACGGGCTATCAGCCTGGAAACAGGGATGGTTTTCTAGGCTGCGGATTGCCCAAAAGATTGGCTATGGCTATGGGTTAGCCATCGGTATTGCGGTGGCTGGCAGCAGCCTCGGCAAAATCGTTGGGGCAGTTTCCTTCCGGCATGCGCAGGCACAATTACAGGCTGCAGAAATTCAGCACGGGCTGATTGATGAGTTAACGATTCTGTCTTTGATGGTGCGATCGCACCCGCAGCAGTTGTTAGGCACGTTGACCAATTCGATCTGGTTTCAGTACGAAACGAGCCGATACATCAACGCAACGAATCTCATTGACGAGGTGTTGACCGAGCTGGAAGCGTCCCTGGATGCCCCCTCCGTGCTCTCGACGACGGAGCGGCAGCAACTCCAGCAGCTCATTCAGGACTATGCGGAAACCAGTGAAGAACACTCCCAGTTAATGGCGTCGCTGTGGCAGGAGATCAACCCGCAAACCATCCCCCCTGAGCAAGCCGCCCAATCGCCCCAGCGAGTGCTCACCTCGCTAACGAACCGGGAAGCAATTCAGCTACGGATTAAGTTTGAGCGCCTGACCGAAGAGCTGGCTCGCCTGGAACGACTGGCCTCTCAGCAGAAAGCTCAGGCATACTTAGACGTTGAACGGGCAAATGTCTTTCAATCCAGCATCCTGGTCATCAGCATGGCGCTGTCAACGGCGATCGCCATTGTGCTGGCGCTGATCACGAGTCGGGCGATCGCCCAGCCGGTTCAGGCCCTCACCCAGGTCGCGCAACAGTCACTTCAAGAGTCCAACTTTGATCTGCAAGCACCCGTAACCACGCAGGATGAAATTGGTAGTCTGGCCCGTTCGTTCAATCAGCTCATTGACTCTGTCAGGCAGCTTTTACAAGAACAGGAAGCCGACAAGGCCCAGCTAGAATTTTACAGCCACACCCTGGAACAGCAGGTCGACGCCCGAACGCGGGAGTTAAGCGAAAAGAATGTTCACCTGAATCAACTGCTGCAGGAATTGAACCAGACGCAGATTCAAATGGTTCAAAATGAGAAAATGTCCAGCCTGGGCCAGCTCGTTGCGGGCGTGGCCCATGAAATCAATAACCCGGTCAACTTCATCCACGGCAACTTAAGCCACATTGAAGCCTATACGCAGGAACTGTTAGACCTGGTTGCCACCTATCAGCAGCACTATCCCCATCCGCCCCAGGAGATCGAGACCAAACTAGACGACATTGACTTGGATTTCTTGATCAAAGACTGCGGCAACATCATCCGTTCGATGACAATGGGAACCAGCCGCATCCGGGAAATTGTGCTGTCGCTGCGCAACTTCTCCCGCCTGGATGAAGCGGAATTTAAGCCCGTCGATCTGCATGAAGGGATTGACAATACCCTCCTGATTTTGCGGCATCGATTAAAAGCCAGATCCACTTCTCCAGATATTCAGGTCGTTAGGGAATACGGACAGCTTCCCCTGGTGGAATGCTACCCTGGCCAGCTCAATCAGGTGTTTATGAACCTGCTGACCAATGCGATCGATGCCCTGGAAGAGAGTAATGTGGGGCGATCGCCCCAGGAGATGGCCGATCATCCCAGCATCATTCGAGTTCACACAGAGTTGCTCAATCCAGATCAGGTTGCAATTACGATTAGCGATAACGGCTCCGGTATCCCCGACGCCATTAGATCGCGCCTGTTTGATCCGTTTTTCACCACCAAACCGGTTGGAAAGGGAACGGGCCTGGGGTTATCAATTAGCTACCAGATTATTGTGGAAAAGCACAACGGTAAGATTCTTTGCGATGCCAGTAATGGGCAGGGAACCCAGTTTATGATTCAAATTCCCGTTCGTCAGCCTTTGCCACCGGGAGCGTAATAACTTAGGAGATTTCTGAAAATGATCCTGCCCAGATTCCCCAGCTTTAGCTGAAATTGAGTTCAAAATTGAGATTCACGAGAGCGAGGAAGAGCTGAGGAAATTGCCGGAGAACCAGGAGCTGATCAGAAAACACAATTTGAATGAGCTGGATTAGCGAAAAGGCGATCGCCCCTCTCCTCTCTTCACCGCACCGCACCTCATTAATTCTGATAGCCCAAATCAACGGAATGATTGGGTTTGGGGGTAAGGGCGATCGCACAAGCTGATGGCGATCGCCCAGGTTAAGACAGTATGAATGGTGATTTGCCAACACCCACTGTAGGGACAAATGGCTATTTGCCCCCACCAGATTTGCACCCAGGTTCAGCAACGCCAAAATTGGGCGCAACCCTGGAACCTGGGGATCTGAGGTTGCGTCTAACGGCGGCGAATCAGGTAGCTCATGGCTTCACCCTGGGGTGGGGTAATCAAAATGCCCCGCTTTGGTACCGTGACGATCCGACTCCAGCGACTGGGTTCCTCGTAGTTGAGCACATACAAAAGATGGATGGTGCGCTGCACGATCGCCGGGGGGCCGATTAGGATATGGCGCAGCGCTTCGTCGCCGGGTTCTGATTTGGGGGTGGGCAGCAATACGGGACTGTCCGCCTGGGGGGTGTCGCCGCCAGACGCCAGGAAATATGGGATGTAGACCACTTTGGGATTCCTCCGATGTATTGAGTGGGAAGGGAATCCCAAAAATTCAGCCGCCCCACACTCAGCAGTGCGAAGCGGCCTTGGGCCATAATGAACCCTAGCCTTCGCGACAGCCGATACCTGTTGCGTGGGGTTAGCTGCCGGTCGTTGCTGCGAACAACTTCCGGTAGCGCCACCGGCTAAATTTTTGGGGAGACCAAGCTGCACGCACACAGCTATAGCCCGGTAGCGTACCGGATAGCGGACGTAGAGTCAAGACAAGTGGGATACTTTTTTTTGATGGGGGTGATTGGGTAGGGATGAGGGTGGGCGATACTCCAGAGGAGTCGCTGCGCGATCGCCCCTTTCCACCAGAAACCGAGCAATCCCCAAAGGGCTTCAGAGGAATCAAATGGGCTTTGCGACTCAAGGCAAGACTTTTTTGCACCTCCTTGAGGGGAGGCGATCGCTTGGAAACTGAATAAGTAGATCGGCGTAACTAAAATCATGTTAGAGAACTGGGGGAGCGGCCTGGCGGGTCGCTCCCCCAGTTCTCTAACCTTCATTTTTCAATGCGGTTCTACTTACCTTGTCAATTTGATAATTGGGCGATCGCCCTCTACATTGAGGTTTTACGAGACCGGGGAAAGCCGATTCCAAGTGATAAGATTGAGGTTGTGTAAGAAATTGGCTGAGCGGTCGCCTACCTCTCTCCATTGAGACAAACAGATGCATTGTTAACTGAGAGCGGTCGTTTAACCATATCCTCTTTACCAACACAACTAACTGTTGCATTCACAGGAAATAATTACCCCCTCAACTTCCTTCCATGTCCGTGGTTGTAATATTAACCACCAGATCGTTCTTGAGTCATTAGAGAAAAATGTCATCTAGAACCACTTGGAGGCGATCGCCTATATCAGTAACTTTTCATACCTTTGAAGGATGAGAAAGCTTTTTAAGTCAAGGCACGGTGTAGAGCATAGTCT
>JAYKGU010000115.1:0-6620 GCA_035285585.1 Synechococcales cyanobacterium | reverse complement strand
AGACCTGATTGGGCAGAAAGATGGGATAGCTGTTACGGCTGCCGATGGTGGTGTTCATAGCCTCAATCATGGATAGTGCCTAAAGGAGTCTGGTCAAGGATCACGGGATTTTGGGTAAATTCAAGCGCTTCGGGATCTGCCAGAGATGCTACCGGATAAACCCCCCGGAGATTAGATAAGGTTTGTATAAAATCATTAAGGGCGTGGGTCTGGTGGCAGGCTTCACCATCGCAATTAACCTGGGAGAGCTGCTCCAGCCAGGCCTGATACGCCAATTCAAACCGGTGCATTTGATCAACGTCAACCCAGGCAATTTTCAGCACGACATGGGCCGGAGCTTCCAGCCGCAGGGTGCGCTCAACAAACTGACGAAAGGTTCGATCCTGAAAGCGCTTGGGCCATGCTGGTAAGACGATGCTCATCCAGAATGAATAGGGGTCGATGCCGAGGCGAATGGGCAGGGTGGCGGGAAGCGGAGATTGCGAGTTGGTTGCCAGCTCCATCATCGTCTGGCGCGGACGCAGCAGGATGTGCTCAATCACATGAAAGCCTTCGTCGTTAATGTCCGCCTGAAGCGCCTGAATGGACTGCTCCCGCTCGGCTTCCTGCAAATAGTCGCTGGGATGGGTCGCCAGCGTGGAGTACTGCTGCCGTCCAGACAAGGCCCAGCCATACAGCGCCAGACCCGACTGGTGTTGGGGATCGATGCGCCGAAAGCTGTCGTCGATTTCCGCCAGCCGCATCAAGCCATTCCCTTGCTCCCAGGCAGCAGCCTTGACCTGCTCAGCCCGATGCGGATCCAGCAGCACCAGGGTATATTCGAGGTTTCGCAACTGCCGCTGGAGCAGGTGGAGGGCCGGGTCTGATGCCGGATTAGCGGTTGGGGGAATGGGAGAAGTCGGTGGCCTGACGGTTGGGATATTACTATTCTGCAAAAGCCCTTTGGCCCGATCGCCCTCAAGTTCTGCCTCCCTGTGGGTGCGGTACAGGAGGGAGCCAGTGAACTGCCAGGGTTGGTTCGCAGGGGGATGGGATGGGGTCAGGAAGAAACGATAGCCGCTCTGGCTGGGGTCGTCATCGTCAAGATACCGGACCTCCAACTGGATGGAGCGTGGGGTCTCTGCCTCGCTGCCCCACAGATGCGCTGTGATGGAATTCACCAGGCTTTCCCAGCGATCGCCCGCCGCCTGCCAGTGGAGCGATCGCCCCGCTGCCAGCAAATCCCTGACCTGCTGAAGGAATGCGTCGCTGGGCTGGTTCCCCTCCCCATAGTCCACCACCTGGAGTTGCGCCAGTCCGTAGGTGAAGCGCTGGGTACTTTGCAGGAGGATTTGCTGCTCATCGCGACTGACGACCCGGCCACCATAGGCGGGCAGGGTTTGCTGGATGGCGGTATTGATGTGGGCGGTTTGCAGCAGCACCTTTAAGCGCTGAATGGCCTGATTGCGCTCGGCTTCGGACCGATAGAAATGGGGATGGTGGGCCAGCTCGGAGCGCGCTGATTCAGCGGCATCCTCGGCGGATAGTGGCGTTACGATGGCAAAGCTGTATCCTTCGTCGGACTGGGTGGGGGCGATCGCCCCGTCTTCCCAGAGCACCCCCAGCACGTCCCGGTAAAAGTGGTTCCGCTCGGCGTCGAGTGCCAGACACTGGGTTCCCTCTAATAAAACATGCCGCCGCCGATCAAAGACCTGAAACCGATAGCCGATCGCCTCGTCGGAGTATTCCTGGAGAATTTCCTCGAACAGCAAATAGGGAGAGATTGAGTTGATCCACGCAAAGGCAATGAGGCGATCGCTCTCCCCCTCATCGCTGGTCGGCGTACGCGGGTCACTTATCGCTAATACCCGTCCGTCTCCGTCATTGATGCGCAGGCGGTAGGTGCGGTCGCCATCTGCCCCATCCTCCCAGAGCAGCTCGTAGCACCTGAACCGCCGCAGAGCTGCCGTCAAAGCCTGCACCGCTTCCCATAGCTCCGTTTCCGTTGGGTAGGCGGTGGGGCTGCGCATAATCAGGGGACCGGCCTGCGGGTTGTCCAGCTCGGTGACCCTGAAGCTAAACCCAAAGCCCACCGCTGTTTCTTCGATTTGGAACGTGCTCTGGCCGGTTTGCAGGGAGGCGATCGCCCCATCCCTGGCAGTGTCCCGGCTAAAGCCCAGCGAACTGTCCATATCCGCTAGAATCTTTCTCTGGTCGTCCAGAACGGCAAACCCATAGCTGGTGAGCTTGCCGTCAACCGTCATCGTCGGGTCCACGTCGCTGGGGCGCAGGCTGATGGGATGGTAGAAAGTCTTGGTTTGAATCTGCTCCAGTGCCTGGGCGGCTCCTGCCCGAGCGGCGTCTCGGTTGCTGTACCGCTGGGCGCTGACAAATCGGAGCTGCGGTTGGTGGGTGGGATCAACTTTGAGAACAAAGCCGACGCCCTGCTCAGACTGATCAAAGCTGATCATGTGGTCCTGCAAGACGGGTACGGAGCGGCTTTGAAGCGCTTCTAGCAGTTCCGTCTGCAGGTTTTGCAACTCAACTGAAAGCTGGTTTTGCCGTTGAGCCGAGCGGCCCGGTTTCAGGGAAAACGATTGCAGAAGCGATTGGAGATTTTCCTCCAGCTTGGTGAGGAGAACCGGCAGAATCGTTTGCAGGATCAGGGCGAAGGGATTTAGTAGCAGCCCTTTCATCTGTGTCTGCTGCCGCTGTTGAGCCAGGATCTGTCGCTGCTGAACAAGGTTTTGCTGCAGGCTCACAATTCTAATGCGCTCAATCAAGGGTACCAGGGCCGCATCACGAGCCCCAGCGGTGGGGTAGGCATGATCATAAAACACCAGGCTGGTGCCGTCTTCATCGACGACCTCCAGGCTATGGTAGGCGTTGCGGTAGATGAAGCGCTGGTAACAGGAAGGATGGGGGATGCACTCCAGGAGCGTATCCAGGGCATTTTGGGCATCAGCCAGCGTGGCATAGGTCTGCCGTGCCAGGAGGGGGCGATCGCCCTCCCGCTGACCAGCCCCTCCCCCCAGGCGAAGGGTGAAGCGACTGGGGTAAAGCGGCACCTGGTAGTGAACCAGCGAGCGGTTAATCAGGTCTTCGATGCCCAATAGACGGGAAATGCGCTTCTCAAAGCCCGAAATACGGCGACCGGGTTCTGTGTTCTGGCAGCAGTAGTCGGCGGCCCGAAAGCGATCGCGACTCAGCAGGGGATAGTCGGCCAGAAAGTTGGTTTTGTCGCGGATGATGTCGGCCTCGTCCTGGGCATCCAGATCGCCGGATGCAAGGCGATAGTTGAGCAGCACGTAGTCGGTGAAGGATTCGGCAAATCGCGCCAGCATGTGGTCCAGGAAGCGGTTGCGCCGATCGACCGCTGTGTCTTTGTCTTCAAAGATGGCGTTTAGATTCTGTGCCAGGGATTGACCCGGTGGTAGAATTTCCTCAACTCCAGGGAAATCCAGCATCTGAGTAAAATAAGTGCGGACATCACCGACTTGTTTCCACGAAAACAGCTCCCGCGCATGGGAGAGCTGCACCAGGTAGTTGGCCAGCACCTGGTCAAAAAAGACCAGGTAGCCCTTTAGTTGATTCGCCTGGGCCTTGCGCCTGGCGGGAACGCTGGCGGGGAGGCCATCCTCGCTGATGCCGTAGGTGAGGGGAAAGTCGTGGTGGATGGAATAGTGGTCAGCCAGATCTTCATAGTGGGTGCCCTGGGGCACTGGGAGATCGAGTTCGGCATTGCTGCGCCGTGCCTTCAAGTAGGCTGACTTTTGCTGGGCATAGCGCCGCCTTACCCAGTCCAGGTCAACACGGGTGGGGAGGCCACCTCTGAGCAGGGTGAGATGGGTTTGTTCAATACCCAAAACTGGGCGGTAGTTGGGGGTCAAATCGAGATACCAGGGTTCCTCCTGGGATTGGGGCAGACCCCCGATGTAGCTGCGGATGCTGAAGGTATTGATTGTTTGAACGCCGGGAATGTCGAGAATGAGGCGATACAGGTCAGAGGTGTGGAGTTGGGTGGGCAGGGTGAAGGCTTCCAGTTCTTCAGTGTCGATAAAGCCGTGGCTTTGGGCGTAGGCGTAGGGAGAACCTTTGTCGTGGTGGGCGATCGCCGAGGGTCTACCCGCAAAGATCTCCGCCGGACTTTTCCCCCGCTCCAGCAAATCCTGAAGCGTGTGAAACGGCACGTGGGGAGCCAGGAAGTTCTGCACCCGCACGAAGATTTCCACCAGCACTTCCCTGGCGTCCGCACCAGCATCTAGCTCAATCGTCCCCCGCAGACCAATGGCTTCCTCCCCCAGCACAATCAGCTCATGCACGTCTTCACAGAGGTTGCGATAGCTGTGCAGAACGGCTTTCACCTCATCGAGCACGGTGCTCCAGGCTTCATAGAACTGGCCACAGCCATCCCGCTGCATGGGAGGTTCCAGATCCAGGAGAACTGTATACAGGCCCTTGAGGTGGTGCTGAGGCGCTGCATCTTTTGAAATACTTTCTGAAACACTTTCTGAAGCACTTTCTGAAGCACCGCTTGGCGCACTGTTTCCGTCATGCTCCGGACTGGGAGCTGAACCATCAGGGAGCAGACGCAGTAACCACTGCTGGGAGTCGGGTTGTTGAACCAGATGGTAGTTTTGAAAGGTCTCGATCCAGGCATTGCGTACCCCTTCAATGTCAAGCAGTCGCTTCCGCACATCCAGCTCCGTGACGGGATTGCACGTCAGGATTTGATCCGGCGTAAAGAAATTATCCTCCTCCTGCTGGGCCTGCTCAGGACTTCTAGCGAGCAAGTCCTGAATGTCCAAATTAGTGCGGTAGCCCAGATCCGTTACGGCGTAGCAAAGGACTTCCAGAATCGTGACGCCGGGGTCATGCAGGTTGTAGTCCGTCCACAGCTTCCCCGACATTTGCTGCAGGTGATCAATGCCGATCGCCCGGAGGCTCTCAAAGTTGAGATAGTCCGGAAACGCGGGATTCTGCTTGGAAATGCTGAGGATGTCTGGCATGGGCGTCACCTGGCAGGGATGCAAACAAAAAATTTATAGCAGGCAGGACTGGCTAAAACACAGGCTGCGGCTCATTTCTAAACCCAGTAGCCCAGGAGGGCGATCGCCCACCCGATGCCGATACCGATTGCCAGCAGCGCAATCCGATTGGCCAACTGCTCCATCAGGTTTTCGAGCCGCTGTTTGTCAGCGTGGTGTTGCTGATTGAGTTCATTCACCGCCTGAACAAGCACTGGCACGAGCTGATCATAGGCAATGGCTTTGGTACCATCGCTGGCCGTTCTGACGACCTGATCAAACACAAGTTCGACTTCATCGGCCAGCAAGCCAATGTGCTCATCGGTGTTTGAATCCGGGGAGCTTGATTCTTCATGCCACGCAAAGGTCACGGGGCGCAAACGCTGCATCCGTTGCAGCACCCGGTTGAGGGGCTTGACGTTGCAGACCCGGTCAGTATTGGTGTCGGCATAGATGGCGATCGCCTGCACAATTCCCCTGACATCCAGCTCATAGTCCCTGGGCACACAGCCAATGCCCACCCGCCCCTGGCCTGCTGGCGAGATATTCACCAGGGTGCGGCCTGCTTCCAGGTCAGGGGACTGGGCCTCGGTTGCATCGGCATCACAGGCAGACTCAGGCAGAGCTTTGAACAGAAAGCCACCCGTGGTGTCCGTGGCTAAAACGGCATGGGTGGCGCTGGTGCCCAGGGTGAAGGTGTGGGCTGGATCGAGCTTGAGGATGCTCAGTGCAGGATTGGCGGCCTGGTCAGGATTGAGCCGAAAGCTGCCAACCTGGGTATCGGTCACCTCCAGGCGGGCTGAAGGTTCCTCGGTGCCAATGCCGACGTAGCCGGTCTCTCGAATGGCCAGATGGGTTTGCCCCGGTTCGAGGAACAAATGTCCTGGCGGTTCTGGATTGGCTGCCGATACGGACGGCTCACAGGCAGATGGTTCTTCAGTTTCAAAAGGAACGGCCTGCCGGAAAACAAAGCCCCGCTCGGCATTGCTGATCCAGCCAGAAACGCGATCGCCCAATCCTGCGGTCAAATACACGGTTTCGGCGTCGGTGGGGTGCTGGAGGAGGGCGATCGCCGGAACGGCCCTACCCTCTTGTTCGGGTAAAAGCTGTACCTGGGTTTGATCTGCCGGACAGTGAACGTCGAGGCGAGCGGCGGGGTTACTCATTCCAATGCCCACCTGGGGACGCTGGAGGGTGGCGCTTTGACGAATTTGCAGGAGTACTTCAGTTCCTTCACAGACAGATGGGCTTTGGTCATAGGTTCCTCCTGGGTAGAAAGCAAAGCCCTGGGGCGCATTGCTCACCAGTCGGGTTTCATCGGTGTCTACGCTCAGAGCTGCGTAAAGTCGTTCGCCTTCTACGGGTACTGGACGCAGCAAGCACAGGGTTGGATCAAAGGTTTGATCGGGTAGAAAGAATAGGTGTCCCCGCTGAGGATCGGTGATGTCAAACAGGGCGGCAGGCGTCTCGACGTTCAGCCCCAGGCTGCCCAACTGGCGGGGACTTTCGTCCTGGATGGAGCGGGGCTGCACCACCATCATGATTTCTCCCGCTGTGGGATCAAGGTGGAGAGCAGTTGCTTCATCGGACTGCTGCACACCTTTGCGGAAGGTG
>JAYKGU010000114.1:0-23161 GCA_035285585.1 Synechococcales cyanobacterium | reverse complement strand
CCGTAGGGGTTACCCTTGGTGCGAAACACGCTCACCTGCCCCGCTGGATTAATGCCCAGGAAATGGTGGGGGGTGCCGGAGGCTTGCAGGGCGTCGATCGCCACTTTGATATTCCCGTCCGTACCGTTTTTCAGGCCCACGGGCACGGATAGACCGCTGGCCATCTCCCGGTGAGTCTGGGACTCGATGGTGCGGGCACCAATGGCATACCAGGACACCAGGTCAGAAATGTATTGGGGGGTAATCGGGTCGAGGGCTTCCGTGCCTGCTGGTAGTCCGATTTCACCAATTTGCAGCAGGAGCTGCCGCGCAATGAACAGCCCCTTTTCGATGTGGAAGGAGCCATCCAGGAATGGATCATTAATCAGTCCCTTCCAGCCCACCGTGGTGCGGGGTTTCTCGAAATAGACGCGCATGACCAGCAGCAGGCGATCGCTCACCCGATCCGCCAGTCCCTTCAGCCGTCCAGCATATTCCAGGGCCGCATCCACATCATGGATGGAGCAGGGGCCAACCACCACAAACTTGCGCGGGTCATGGCCGTCAATGATATTGGCGATCGCCTGCCGACCGTTGTACACCGTAGCGGCGGCGGTCTCTGAGAGGGGGAGCTTTTGAACTAAATCGTCGGGGGAGGGTAAGAGTTCCGATGATTCAATGTGGGTATCAATGAGTTTTCGGGTATCCATACACGCGTCCTAGTGCTGAACTCTGCTGCTGTATTGATTGACTTCGTATGCTTTGGCCTTTGGCCCGGTTGGGCAACCGCCACCGACCCAATACCTGGTCGCGGAAAAAAGCTCCCACTCAACCCTATCAGCAAATGCGGTTGTCCCGCATGGAGTGGGCGCATTGGCGGCGGTCAGTCAGGGGGCCAGGGCAGTCTGGGTGGTGGTTCGGCGGCAACGACCATTCTATGAAGTGGCATGAAGTTCCGCACTGCTGCCAACCGCCAAAGCTAGACTACAGGAGTAAATCAAGGATTTCTTCGCCTCTCCATTGCTTCTTAAGAATTGGCCAGGGGGGCGATCGCCACGGCACCACATCAGGATATTGCGGCAGGGTTACTACACATGACACTCAGAACTTCCATTTCCACACTTTCGCTCACGGCTCTGCTGCTGCTTGGCGGCTGTGGCGGCGATTCAACCAGCCCCTCGGCCACTGATCCCGTTTCGCCCGATTCCGCAGCGGAAGCTCCCGCTGATGAGGGAATGACTTCAGCAGATCCTGATGGCCCGACAACGGATGAGGAGACTGAGTCTGTCGGCGCGCCACCCAACCAGGCTGATGGGAAGCCCTCTGAGGGAAATCCGGCGACGGATGATACTGCTGGGGCTGGGGCGGCGGATACCGGGGCGATCGCCTTCGACAAAACCATCGTTCCCGGTGAGCGAGTCGGGCCACTGACCCGCGACACCTCCCGCCAGGAACTGGCAGAGCAGGTCGGCGAAGCTCGACTCGTCGATACCGAAATTCACGTAGGCGAAGGCATGATGGAAGCGGGCACTGAGGTTGACTTGGGAGATGGCTATTCCTTCAACGTCATCTGGGCCGATGCCGAACGCACCACACCACGGGAAGTGCGGGATCTCAGCGGCAAGTGGCAAACACCGGAGGGCATCAGCATGGGCACTTCGTTTGAGGAACTCCAGACCATCCTCGGCCCGTTTGAGCTGTACGGGTTCGCCTGGGACTACGGTGGCACAATCCTCCTGGAAGACACTCAGCTCTCCGAATACGACGGTCTGCTGACGCTGCGGGTCACCCCATCTAACAGCTCCATGCAGGCCGCCAATGCTGACTACCAGGAAGTTATGGGCGACCAGGTCTATTCCTCCACTAACCCCCACCTCCAGCCCCTCGACATTGAGGTTTATGACATGATCGTTACCCTGTCTGCGGCAGAATAGGGCCAGGAGAATCCACTCGCGGGAGGAACCACTGTGAGCCAATCTGCCTCCACGGATCAGGTGATCTGGACCGTCCATGACCTTGAACTTTTTCCAGACAACGGCACCCGTTACGAAATTTTGGGGGGAGAGCTGTTTATGAGCCGTGCTCCCCATTTTCGGCATCAGAAGGCGGGCGATCGCATCTGTACTGCTTTGAATCGCTGGTCAGACGCAACGGGGCTGGGGGAAGCGGCTACAGGCATTGGGATTGTGTTTACCGACACTGACAACGTCATTGCAGATGTGGTTTGGGGCAGTCGCGATCGCCTTGCACAAATCATGGATGAGGCAGGACACCTGACGGCTGCCCCCGAACTCGTCGTCGAGGTGCTGTCGCTGAGCGAGCCAGACCAGCGGTGGGATAAGGAACTCAAGCTCAAGCTTTATTCCATCCAGGGCGTGCGCGAATACTGGATTGTAGACCGGCACAAGCAAGAGGTGCAGATCTACCGACGGGAACAGGCGCAGCTTTCACTAATGCAAACGCTACTCGTTGAGGACGATTTAACGTCACCCCTTCTACCCGAATTTTGCTACTCCGTGCGCTCGATTTTTGAGTAGGGTTGCTTTCGTATAATTGGAGTACCGATTACAAGGTAGGAAAGCAATGCGTGGCGTTCAGTTTGTAATAAACGAAGCTGGGGAAAAGGTTGCTGTGCTGTTAGATCTACAGCAGTGGGGAGAACTCTGGGAAGATTTCCACGACGTTCTGGTTTCGCGGTCGAGAGAACAGGAAGACACCGTTTCCTGGACCGTGCTAGAAGCCGAATTAGAGCCAAACAACCCTCACCATGGCTGAGTATGAGATTTAATTCAAAGCCTCAGCAGCCAAAGAATTTCGTAAACTGACGCCAGAGGTCAAGCAGCGTATGCGCCCAGCTATCAATGCTCTGCGATCGTCTCCCCGTCCCGATGGTGCAAAGAAACTGGTTGGCGAGAACAATCTCTATCGTATTCGCATCGGCGACTACCGAGTCATTTACGAAATTAACGACCTTACTCGAACGCTCACGGTAAAGCGGGTCAGGCACCGCCGGGAAGTTTACGATTGACCTCAAAATCTACTGGGTCAGCCCGTGCTCCAGGGCGTAGCGCACCAGCTCGGTGCGGCTGTTGGTGCCGGTTTTGCTGAACAGGCGGCTGACGTACTTCTCCACATTGCGGACGCTGGTGTCGAGACGGCGGGCGATTTCCTTGTTCATCAGGCCCTCGGCCACCAGTTCCAGGACGCTCTTTTCCCTGGGGGTGAAGTCCAAGTTAATGGGGGGCGGGGTTTGGGCGATCGCCCCCCTCTGAGAAAGAATCGCGCGAATTTCGGCAATCTGGCGGGCCATTTCGGCAATGTCGGGGGTTTCTCCCTCGCCAGTGGACTTCACGGCGGCGCGGCGCTCCAGCAGGTTTTGCACGATCGCCACCAGCTCGTCGGGGTCAAACGGCTTGGAGAGGTAGGCGTCACAGCCAGCGTTGTAGCCCTCGATGCGATCGCTGGTCATGCCGCGAGCCGTGAGAAATACCACGGGCATGGCCTGGAAGCGGGGGTCCTGGCGTAGCTGGGCGAGGAACTGGTAGCCGTCTACCTGGGGCATCATGATATCGCTGATTACCAGGTCGGGGGAAAATTTCTGGAGCAAGTCCCACCCTTCCGTGGCGTTGCTGGCCACCTGAACCCCAAAGCCGCTGTCCTCCAGGTAAGCCTGCACCGCTTCCCGCAGACCGGGTTCGTCGTCTACCAATAAAATTTGTCCGTCCATTGTTGCTCTCCCGCAGCGTCAACCCTGTCAAGCGGCAGGAACAAGCCAGCCACCAATTCACCTTTATTATCCTATACGCGGGAATGCCGCTGACACCCATCATGGGGCGGGCATCCGGCGTTTTCCCAGGGCGACCTGACCAGCATCTTCCAAAAGACAGATTGACAAATAACTTTTGTAAAGTTTTTTGCGCTGGGTCGGGGTCACGTTAAAAAATTGTATAGAAGGAAACATTACAATTTCCTTAAGGGCGATCGCTACACCTCGAAAAACCAGTACGGGCAAAGCATTTTGGCAATACCTTCAGGACATGACCGATCCCTTCTGGCGAAATGCTTTGCCCCTACGTCCCGCCTTGTCATACTGCCGCTTTTAAACGTTGCACCATGAATTCATCATTGATTGACACGCCTCGCTACTGCCTGATCGATGAATCTCCGTGGCTGGAGGGCATTGACCCCATCTGCCAGTACTGGATTGCGGTGAATGGTCAACCCAGTATCCTGACGCCGGTGCCGGGGGCGATCGCCGCCTCCCTACAAAGCTTCAAAACCATCATTGAAACCTTCCGTGGACTCCAGCCTGGGGAGCGCCTGCTGCTGGAACGGCCTTCTGATCCCTGTGTCATTCGCTGCGTTGGCCCCAACTGCTACGCCATTGAAACCACCCTGGCGGGTGCGCCCGTCTGGCACCTCTTCGACCAGGAAACGCTGGACGTTCTCCTGCTGACCTGCCACCCCGACTGGGAGTGCTCACCCCATGATATGAATTTGAGTCGGGCTGCACTGTACCGGGCCTGGGAGCAGGCGGCGGTGTTTCGAGCTGAATAGCCCCTTACTGCTGGTTGCGGACGAGGTTGTAGGCCACCAGGGCGATGGCGATCGCCCCAAAAGAAAACAGCGTGGTCAGCGTCCCCAGGGCATAGAGGGCCGGGGAGGTGACGTTGGTGGTCATGCCGAAGATTTCCAGGGGCAGGGTGTTGTACTGGCCCGACACCAGGGAGGTGCGGGTGAATTCGTCGTAGGACAGGGTGAAGCCCAGAATCAGGATGCCGATGAGGCTGGGGGCGATCAGGGGCAGCACGATTTCCTTAAAGGTCATGCCGTCGCCCGCGCCCAAATCCCGCGCCGCCTCTTCGTAGGAGGGATTGAAGCGGTTGAAGACGCCCACCATGATTAGAAAAGCAAAGGGCACCGTCCAGGTGAGGTGCGCGCCGATGCCGGAGGAGAACCAGTTGGTGGTGAGTCCCAGCACCTGGAAGGCAATACCAATGCCCAGGGAGACGAGGATGCTAGGCACAATCAGGCTGGCGATGGTGAGGTAGAAGATTGCGTTGGAGCCGAAGAAGCGCCGCCGGAATGCCAGGGCTGCCGGGACGCTCACCAGGATGGAGAGGGCGGCGACGCAGAAGCCCATGAAGAGCGATCGCACAAACGGCTCCACAAAGTTGCCCACCCGCTGCTCCTGAAACACCTGCCCCAGCCAGTACACCCCAAAGCTGCGCACCGGAAAGGTCAGCGTCCCATCCGGTCCCTGGAGGGACAGGATGAAAATGGCGATCATCGGCCCATAGAGAAACAGCACAAATAGGCCGAAAAACACCGCCAGTCCGTAGAATGCCAGGGAACGCTTAGCCATCACAGCTCCTTGCGGATATCCACCACCCGCAGAATGCCGGTAATTAAAACGAGAGTCACCACCAGCAGCACCATCGCATTAGCCGCCGCCAGGGGATACTGCAAGCTGCCGATCTGGGTGCTGATTAACTTGCCCACCGAGGCGGACTGGCCACCCCCCATGAGGCGCACCGTCAGGAACTCCCCCATCACCAGCGTCACCACGAAGATGGAGCCGATGGCGATGCCCGGTGCCGTCAGGGGCAGAATCACCTCCCGCAGAATTTGCAGCCCGGATGCCCCCATATCTTGAGCCGCCGTGATCAGATCCCGGTCTATGCGCATCAGGCTGTTGAAAATGGGCGCAATCATAAAAAAGGTATAGAGATGCACCATCCCCAGCACAATGGCAAAGTCCGAGTAGAGCAAAAACTCCAGCGGCTGATCGACCAGCCCCACGGATAGGAGCACCTGGTTCACCAGCCCCTGCCGCCCCAGCAGGGGAATCCAGGAGATGTTGCGGATGATTACCGAGGTCCAAAAGGGAATGGTACACACCAGAAACAGCACCACCTTCCACCGCAGGCTTTCCACGTAAAAGGCCAGGAAGTAGGCCACCGGAAAAGCCAGCAGCAGGGAGAAGCCCCAAACCAGTAGGACGTATTTGAAGGTATTCAGGTAGGTGCGCAGGGCCACATCCGACGAAAAGATAGTGGCGTAGTTATCCAGCGTGAAGGCGGGCACCATCGAGTAGCCGTTGAACTGCCAGAAGCTCACGACGGCAATCATCACGATGGGAAACACCAGAAACGCCAGAAACACCAGCACCTGGGGCGTTACCAGCAGATAGGGCTTGAGGGACTTTAGACCAGGCATGGTGTTTCAGGAGGCGATGAATTCGTTCCACTTCTGGACGAGGTAGGTGTTTTCCTCCATGGTGGAGTTCCAGACGACGATGTTGCCAAACCGTTCGTCAAAGGAGCCACCGTCGCGCACGGCCCCGGCTTTGTCCATCACGGTATCAAACGGGTCTTTGATGTCTTCGGCGGCGGCCTGCCCTTCGTACCAGTAGGCCCATTCCGCTTCGGACATATACTCCTTGGCCGTTTCCGGCACAGCGCTGTAGTAGCCCTGCCGTCCCAGGAAAGCGCCTACCCAGCCATCCAGCATCCAGTTGATGTATTCGTAGGCAGCATCCAGAGCCACGCCGTTTAGATTCTTTGACAGGCCAATGCCGCCGCCCCAGCCCCGGTAGCCTTCCTTCAGCGGCGCGTACACACACTCCACGCCCTTTGACTTAACAGCGGTGACGGCGGGCGACCACATGGATTGCAGCACCACTTCCCCGGAGGTCATCAGGTTCACTGACTCGTCAAAGGTTTTCCAGAAGGCCCGGAAATGGCCTTTTTGCTTCATCTCCTTGAGGATGTCGGTAATCTGGTCAATTTCGGCGCGGGTCATATTGCCCTTGTCGGCAAAGCTCATTAAGCCCAGAGCTTCTGCCACCATGGCGGCGTCCATAATACCAATCTGGGGAATGTCCAGAATGGAAGTCTTGCCCTGAAATTCCTCATTGAACAGCTCGCCCCAGCTCTCGATGGGCCGCCCCACCAGGTCAGGGCGATAGCCCAGGGTGTCGGCGTTGTACTGGAAGGGAATCAGGGTCGCGTGATCCGTTGGCCCATTGGCAAAGGTGGCGGAGTCTGGCCCCTCTACATACATCACCTTGTAGGGCGTGGTGCCCTGGGACGTTTCGATGGGCATGCCGTTGAACTTGCCCGTGGTGAAAAAGGAAACGATCTTGTCGAAGTTTTTGATGCGGCTGATGTCCACCGGCTGGAGGTTGCCGGAGGGCACCACCAGGGGCAGGCTGAAGTACTCCCCGTCAAAGATGTCGTACTGGTTGGGCTGGGTGATGGCGATCTGGTTATTCTCCTCGGTGCTGAGGGCGCGCATCTCCACCTTGAAGCCCAGATCTTCCTGGGCCTTGTCCCGGATTTCGTTAATTTGAGATACTCCGGTACCGATAAACCGCAGAGTAACGTCTTTGCTCTGGTTCGTATTCACCTCTGGTCCCGGTGCGGGGTTATTGGGGGTACCCTGGGGGGCGGCGCAGCGGGTGGCGGCGAGGAAGGCTCCGGCAGCGAGTCCGGTGCGGATAACTTGACGGCGTGAGATGTTGGTCATTGTGCAGCTTTACCTGTTTCTTTCCTGGTTGAACAAACGGATGGGGGCAAACTCAAAACTTAATGGGGCAGGAAGATACACACATCAGCGCTCCATTCCAGCGCTACGGTCTGTCCTTCCTGGAGCGGCTGCTCCAGCCAGTCGGTGGTGCGGGCCTTGTAGAGGATTTCCTGACCCGTGGGAATGACCAGGGACACTCGCGTTACATAGCCCGTGAACTCTACTGCCGTAATGCGCGCCGTGATGCGGTTGGTGGCCGGAGCGATCGCCCCCCCCCCATTCTCTGCAACAGGCTTGAGGATTAAGCAATCGGCTCGCACACAGCAGGCGGCAGTTACCCCCGGTTGAACCGCCACCCCCCGGCACAGCAGCGGACCCAGCTGATCTACCTCCAGCTGAATCAGGCAATCTTCCGTATCCTGTACGGCGCTGACCACCTTGCCGTGGAAAATATTGTTGTCCCCCGTGAACTGGGCCACAAACTGGGAAATGGGGCGGGAGAAGATTTCCTGGGGCGTGCCCACCTGGTCAATGCGTCCGTGGTCCATCACCACGATTTGATCGGCCAGGGCATAGGCTTCGTCCTGGTTGTGGGTCACCTGGATAAAGGTCATGCCAAACTGCTGCTGGAGCTTCCGCAGTTCGCCTCGGGTTTTCACCCGCAGGGATTCATCCAGGGCGCTAAGGGGTTCGTCGAGCAAGAGCACCTGGGGCCGGGTGACGAGCGATCGCGCCAGAGCCACCCGCTGCTGCTGACCGCCGCTGAGCATGTGGGGCTTGCGGTTGGCAAATTTGCTGAGGTGGACAATTTCCAGAATTTCTTCCACCCGCTTGCGCCGCTCGGGTTCCGGCACCTGCTTCATGCGCAGGCCAAACTCCACGTTTTGCCAGACCGTCTTGTGGGGGAACAGGGCGTAGTTCTGGAACATCATCGCCGTGTTGCGCCGCTTGGGGGGCAGGTCATTCACCCGCAGGTCGCCAATGTAGATATCGCCGCTGGTGATGCTTTCATGTCCGGCAATCATGCGCATGGTGCTGGTTTTGCCGCAGCCGCTCGGCCCCAGCAGGCAGCAGTACGACCCCGCAGGAATGGAAAGGGTGAGATTTTCGACCGCGGTCACCGTCCCATAGCGTTTGGTGACCGAGCGCAGCGACACCCCTCTGGCATCGGTTTTGAGCATGGTCGGCGTCTCCGACAGAGCGGGGGTGGAGCTGGCCTGAATATCCTGCATTACTTCATCCGCATAGAAAAGAACGGTACCCGTGTTTCCCAGTCACTTTGGGTTCAGGGCGCTGGCCTGATGTTGACAGAGGTTTCGAGGAGGAATGCTCGATCCTATTGGCTGGAACTGCGATCGCTCGAACTCGAACAAGTCTGCCTCCAATTCATAAGGGGGAATGGCGCGACGAACTGTATTGTCCTACACCAAATTGCCTATACCCAATGGCCGATGTCAAGTTCATGCTCCTACGGTGACCCTCGAAAATTTGAGGTGAATGCTCCCTCCAACATGCCCTTCTCCATTCAAAACTTCACGGCTCTTCAAAATCCTTCAAGCTTGCATCAATGCCGCCACCGTCCGCTAAGATAGTCAAATTCATTTCAGCAGCTCAAATTTACCGCAGGCAGTTTGCGCCCCAAATTCCCCTTTCTCCAAATTCCCCTTTCTTCAAATCTTCTATGGTTAATCCCGTTTCAGGCTCCCATGCAGATTCGGTCATCGTGTTCATCTGTGGCTCAGCCCTGCGGGGACAGCCCGACCACGGCAATTTGCAGGCAGCCTCTTTCCTCAAGCCCGCTCAAACCGCGCCCCTTTATCGGCTCCACTCAGTCGGCAATGGCTGGCACCCCGGCATCTATCGCGACGAGTCTAACGGCATCTCGATCCCCGGTGAACTTTATGAAATGACGGCGGAGCAGTACGACTATCTCGTCGCCAGTGAGCCTCCCCATATGTATCCCGAAACCGTGGAGCTGGCGGATGGGGGACGGGCGATCGCGTTTCTCTATCCCAAAGAGCTAATTGAGCAGAATGGCTGGCCGGATATTTCGCAGTATGGGGGGTGGGCGGATTATAAGGCGGTGGGGGGTGGGTGAGTTGGTGCGTTGGTGGGTTGGTGGGTTGGTGCGTTGGTAAATGGATGAGTGGATAGGTTGGTGCGTTGATGGGTGGATGGGGAGGATTTGGGGGTGGGGGGTAGTGGTTTGAGCGCAAAAGGTGATTACTCAGGCGGGAAGGGTGAAGGCTTAGGCGTGAGGGGTGGATATTCAGGCGGGAAGGGTGGATGCTCAAGTGCGAAGAGCAGACATTCGAGCGGGAAAGGCAAACGTTCGAGCGCAAAAGTCGATCATTCGAGCGGGAAGGGCAAACATTCGAGCGCAGAAGTCGATCATTCGAGCGGGAAGGGCAAACGTTCGAGCGCAGAAGTCGATCATTCGAGCGGGAAGGGCAAACATTCGAGCGCAAAAGTCAATCATTCAGGCGGGAAGAGTAAAGGCTTGGGCGGGAAAGGTAGATGTTCAGGCGTGAGGGGTGAATATTCGAGCGGGAAGGGCGATCGCTCAACCGTGAAGGGCGATCGCGCAACCGTCAAGGGCGAAGAGTTGTGGGTCGGGAGTCACGTCTAACGCGAATTAGAGACTGAATCCCCTGTCGCGCAAGCATCTTGCTTGCAAATCTAGTTCCGTTGCAGGCTAGAAGCCAGCGCGGCGGAAGGCTGGGGGATAAGCTACGTCAGATATGGGCCAGAAATCAGTGAGGTGTGAGGCGGCAATATGGCGGATGTGTTGATTCGGGGTGGGCGGATTGTGACGGCGGTGGATGATTATGTGGCCGACATCCTGGTGCGGGATGGGCGAATTCATACCATCGGTCAGGATTTGGCGGTGCCGTCGGCCCAGCCCTATGATGCGTCGGGGCTGCTGGTGCTGCCGGGGGGGGTGGATGTCCATGTCCACATGGAGACGCCTATGGGGCCGCAGGTGCGCACCTGCGATACGTTTGAGACGGGGACGCGATCGGCGGCCTTTGGCGGCACCACTACCATCATCGACTTTGCCCAGCAGGAGCGGGGCGGCACGGTGAAGCAGGCCCTCGACAATCGGTTAGCCGCCGCCGAACCCCAGTGCTGCATCGACTATAGCTTCCACTCCATCCTGGTGGAAGCCACCCCCGGCGTGCTGTCGGAACTGCCGGACATGATTGAGCGGGACGGGGTGACCAGCTTCAAGATGTATATGGCCTACCCCGGCGTGTTTATGGTGGACGATGCGGCCATCTTCAAAACCATGCGCCAGGTGGGGTCGCGGGGGGGTATGGTGAACCTCCATGCTGAAAATGGCGGCGTGATTCAGGTGCTCATTGAGGAAGCCCTGGAGCAGGGCAACACCTCCCCCAAATACCACGCCCTCACCCGGCCCCGCATTCTGGAGGGAGAGGCCACCCATCGGGTGATTCGGCTGGCGGAGCTGGCGGAGGTGCCCGTCTACATCGTTCACCTGTCGGCCAAGGAAGCCCTGGATGCGGTGGTGGAGGCGCGCGATCGCGGCATTCCCGCCTTTGCCGAAACCTGCCCCCACTACCTGTTCCTCACTGAGGAGGAATACGATCGCCCCGACTTCGACCCGGCCAAGTTTGTGATGACGCCGCCCCTGCGGGATCACGAGTGCCAGCACGCCCTCTGGCGGGGGCTGCGGTTCGACGACCTGCAGGTGGTGGCCACCGATCACTGCCCCTTCTGCTTCAACGAAAATCTGTTTGGCATTTACCAGTCCAAGCGGCTGGGGATGGACGACTTTTCCAAAATCCCCAATGGCGCACCGGGGGTGGAGCTGCGGCTCTCCCTGCTCTACGACGGCGGCGTGCGCACGGGTAAGATTTCCCTGAATCGTTTTGTGCAGTTGGTTTCCACCGCCCCCGCCCGGATGTTTGGACTGTTTCCCCGGAAGGGGGCGATCGCCATTGGCAGCGACGCCGACCTGGTGCTGTTTGACCCCAACCGCACCCACACCCTCAGCGCCAGTAATCACCACTCCGATGTGGACTACTCCATGTTCGAAGGGCGACAGGTAACCGGCAGGGTGGAGAAGGTCTTCCTGCGGGGCGAGCTGATTGTGGATGGCGATCGATGGCTGGGTCGGGCGGGCATGGGGCGCTACCAGAAGCGATCGGCTTCGGGACGGGTGCTGTGACTGTGCGAGTTCCGTACTTTTGGGAAAGGTTCTGCCGTTCGTGGGGCAGTGTAGTGTTGATCCGCAGATTACGCAGATTGCGCAGATTCTGATGATCCCCTGCCGATTCTCTATCTGCGTCCATCTGCGACATCTGCGGATATATCAGACCTTCTTGAACCACACGTCTTCACAGAAATTAGTATGGGTACTCCATCTGACCCAAAATTTTTCTCTGCTTTTGTTTCCCTCTGAAAATTTTTGGGCAGTCTAAAGGTTGATAGTTGGTGCATCTGCCCGGTGTTCCGTCTACCGGGCATTTCGTTACTAGCCGAAATAAAGCAGCAGATTTAGTCCAGGGATGGTGCGCGACAGCGTCCACAGCAGCAGGGCAATGTAGAGCAGTCCCAACCCCCACTGATACCACACCAGCGCTGAGATCAGCCCCGGCAGATGCTGATCTCGCAGGCGGATGTCGTTGAAGCCAAACTTCACCAGGTTAATCAGGCTGAAATCTAGATAGTTTAACCAGTTCCAGCGGCGATCCCAGAGGATGGGCAGGTAGCGATCGCGAAAAAAGGCAAACCGGGGCATGATGGGCAGGCGACCGATGAACAGCCGCAACTGGCGGGCGCTGCCGTCTTCTACAAAATAGCTGGTATTTAACAGGGGATGGCTCCGCTGTTGCGAATAGAGCAGAAGGGTCAGCAGGGCCGGGATGGGAATGGCGATCGCCCCCACGCAAACGAGCGTCCACACCGGACGCTGGGCTGTTTGAATCACCGCATAGAATCCGCCCAGCCCCATGATCCCCGTACTGCCAAGCATCCACAGAGTTTCGCCCAGGGCCGGTAGCAGGGGCGTGGGCCGCAGACGACGTAGCCGGTCGATCAGCCAGAACAGCAGGCTGAAATAAGCTGCCATCAAGATGCCCGTGCCGAAAATGAGCCAGATGCTGGTGCCGTAGCGGGTGAGCAGCAGCAGCAGATTTAGCCCCATCCAGTGCAGCCCATCCAGCAGCCAGCGGGTAACTGTCCGGGGCGGGAGGGCGACGATGCGATCGCGCACGCTGACGTAGGTGTTCAAATCAATTTCGTCTAGCTTGAGCACATCGGGCGATCGCTGAAATGCCTGCTCCTGGCGGGCGGCCACTACGGCCTGGGCCTGCTCTGCGCTGAATCCCACCGACTGCAGGGTAGCCAGGGAGGCGGTATTGAGGTTGATGCTCAGCAAATTCTGACGGAGCTGGCGCAGCCGTAGCCGCTCCACTGTGTACTCGATGGCGTTGGCGTCGGGAATCTGCTCCTGCAGGCGAAAATTGCGGATCAGATTCCGCAGCAGCGTCTTGTTCCCTCGAAGCGTCGGCACCGAGATCGCCTGGCCGATCTGCCCCGGATTGCCCAAAATTTTTGCCTCGTCCGCATTGAACTCCAGGCCGGAGACATTCAAATACGCCTGGGGAGCAAAAGTCGTGTCGCCAAAGTCGGCCTGGGCCAGGATGCTGGCTCCTCGCAGGTTTACCGGCTGGCTGAACTGGGCCTCCCGAAACGTCAGCCGATCCGCAAACGTTGCGCTAGAGAGGTACAGGGAGTCGCTGAACTGAGCTTTGCTGAATAAGGCAGGGCCTTGCCAGCGGGCCTGGGCAAAGTCGGCATCCGCCTGCCACAGGGTGCGCGTCAGGTTGGCGGTTTCCTGAAAAAGGGTCTGGCCAAAATTTGCCACCGCCTGAAACTGACTGCCCTGCAGGGAGACCTCGCCACTAAACTGCGCCTGACTGAAGGTGGCCTTCTCAAAAAAGATGGCGTTTTGCCAGGTAGCGTCCTGGTCAAACACTGCGCCCGCCAGGTTCACCGGCTGACCAAAGCGGGCATCGGTTGCCGTCACCCGGTTTGAAAATTGAGCGCCCTGGCCGTTTACCTGCCCCAGAAAGAATGTATTGGCCAGGTTAACCCCTCCCTGAATCCGGGTCTGACCCAGGCGGAGGGCACCCCGGAGGACGGAAATTTGCAGCGGGGAAGGAGCGGGTTGGGAGAGGAGCGATCGCGACAGTTGGCTCAGCTGCGACAATCGGCGGCGATCGCGCTCCAGTTGCTCCCGCTCTACCTCCGAAAAGATGGGGGGAACGGGGCTGTAGAGGGACACTTTTAAGCCCAGAGCACTGAGGTCCAGGTCGCCATCAATGACGGATTCGCTCAAATCCAGGCCCAGGACGGTGTCACTCTGCTGGAGGCGATCGCCCAGGAGCTGATAAAACTGCTGGCGAAAATCTGAGTTTTCGGGGCGCAGATCCAGGTGCAGGTGGCTCAAATCAACGAAGCGGCTGCCCTGTCGCTGGACGGGAGCCTGGAGCCTTTCCTGGAGCAAATTCAGGGTCAGCAAGTTGCCTGGAGGAGGAGGGGTTGCCCAGGCCGGTGAGGGAGCGATCGCCCCCAGCAGCAGCAGCCCCAGCCCAACTATTAAAAGAAGCCGATTTTTCATGGGCCAATCATCGCACACGCCACAGCGGGAATGGGATGCAGCCCAATAGCTCAGGCGGAAATTACCCCATCAGCTATGGCTACCAGCTAAATCGGGGATCCAGGCACGGGTTTGCTTGAGAAACTCCCGCGCTTCCAGACAAGCCAGTACCTGGCCTTGATCGGTGATGATGAAGTGCTGGTTGGGGTAGTAGCCTGCGATAACAAGTCTCAGAACGACCATTCCAACTTCTGTAGGGCTTAGTTCACGCTTCATTCCGGTTCCTTATCCTTGTGATGTAGAGGGGATGGTGGGGGTTGTGGAAAGTAACAGTCGTACAGGGTGGGATGAATTGGGCCGTGGGATGTAGAACACATGACTGTGGAGAATAAGCTTTGGGTTCCACCGATCCCAGTAAAGGCTCAATCCTCAAGGGTGAATACAGACACTTCCAGCCGTTTTCCGCACTGGCCCAGTCTCAGGTTCAGGCCTGAACCTGAGCTTGTACACAATCTGTTACACAGACAATTATTAGTCTACCCAACTTTCTGGTGATATCAGGCAAAATTTGTGGCAGTTTCCTGACAGCACCTATCAATTACGTCGGCTTTTCAGGCTAACTACTTTGCCCAGCACCAGTATGCAGCCAGCATAAACCGCCCCCGATGAAAATTACATCCGCCCAAAAGATTAATCCGTTAATTTTGCAGGAAGATTTAAGGGGGGTTTGGGGCATCCTGCCCATCCACCGAAAACGACAGAACACAGCATCCCAGGTTAAGGCCCTGACCCGCTCCCACCTGAATCCCCACCGCCAGAGAATAGAGCACCGCCTTACCGTCTCGCTGGGTACTGACCCCCGTTCAGCGACCATCCTTCGGGGATGGCGTGGTGAGGAATCCTCGCGCCTTTAGGCCGAGGAGGATGTCAAAAAACCATGCTGGCGCAGAACCCGCAAATGGTGGGACAGCAGGCTTTGCCCCAGGCCCAACTCGCGGTTCAGCTCCCAGACGTGCTGCGGACGATCCATCAGCAGCGTAAGGATGGCGAGGCGATGGTGATCGGCGAGGACTTTGAGGCGCTGGGCGCAGTAGCGGGTGGGGGATGGGGGCGTCATGGTGGAACAGAATTAAAGGCTCAGGAAGAATTAAGCGAATTTTCATATGAATGGTGATTCATGCCGGTATATTAGTCGTCACGCTGTGACGATTGACCCGCTGGAGCATCTTCGTGCCAACGATCGCCCTCAATCTAACCCGCCTTAAAGATGCGCTACGGGAGCATCTGAGCCAATCCGGCCAGGTTTCGGACTCTGAGTCTCTCTCCCTGCTGGCCCACGGGGAAGCCAACCTGATTTTTTGCCTTGGGGATAGCCGACTGGTGCGGGTCGCCGTCAACACCCCCAACCAGCGATTTGGCGGCGAGATCCGCCGCGTCACCCAGTTTGAGCAGGTCATCCTCACCTACCTGGCAGGCACGGGGCTAAGTCACACCCTGCTGGCCGCCCAGACGGAACCAACCCCAGATTTTCCCTACACCTACCTGGTGACCAACTATCTGGAGGGGCGATCGCTCAACTACAGCCGCCCCCACCTCCAGCTTGCTGCCGCCACCCTGGCCCGCCTGCACCGCCTGCCGTTATCCGAAGAATTTGCGGTGGCCAGGCTGACGCCGCCTGTGCCCGTGGTGGCGCGTCCCCTGCACCTGTTTTACCAGGAAGCTGCCAGCTATGCTCAACCCTACCTCGATTCCTCGGATGCCGACCCGGAAATCGTTGCCCTCCTGAAAGCGGTTCTGGATAAAGCAAAGCAACGGCTGCAAACCGAGCATTTGCTCACCGACTATCCCCACGTTTGCCTGGTCCACAGCGACCACACCTATGAGAATTGGGTGGTGAACAACCAGCACGCTTACCTGATCGACTGGGAATGGGCGGAAGTTGGTTCGCCTGCGGGAGATTTGGGCCACTTTCTTTCTCCGGTGACCATTCGGCGGCGGCAGGGCTACCGGATGCCAGCGGGCGATCGCGCTTTCTTTCTCCAGTGCTATTACGAGGCATTGGGGGACAGGACTTTGGCGGCGGCGATCGCCCATCACTTCGCTGCCTTTGGTGTCTTTCCCGCCGTTCGTTCCCTCTGCTGGACGGCGGGCTACTGGATCACCGCCAACCGCTGGTATGCCGAGGCGGCGGAGAGTCCCAGTGCGGCGGAGCGGCTGGAGCGGCAGCGGCGCAGTCGCCAGCAGTTTCCCGAACTGGGGGCAGAAATTCTCGCGTGGCTGGATGGGGAGGTCTGAGCGAGATGGCGCAGACGCCCCTGCCCCCCTTTTCTGGCGGTAGCCGACCAGCTCGCCTGCGCTGGGCCATGCCCACGGAGCTGCGGGCCTACCTGCTCATGCTGCCAGCGGTGGGCATCATTGTGCTGCTGTTTGGCGGCGGCCTGGTGCTGGCTTTTCTGCAAAGCATTGGCCTGATGGGGCTGCTGAGCACGGGGGAGGTGTCCCTGGCGGCCTACCGGGCGGCGCTGACCAATCCGGAATTTGGGCGATCGCTCACCCTCAGTCTGGCGATCGCCCTCACCGCCACTGGCTTATCTACCCTGCTGAGCATTGGGCTGGCGCTGCTGCTGCGATCGGCGGGGCGGTGGGCCAGCCTCGCCTGCCAGATTACCCTGCCCATTCCCCACCTGGTGGGGGTGACGGGGATGCTGCTGCTGCTGGCCCCCAGCGGGTTTCTGGCCCGCATCCTCATGGCGTTGGGCTGGGTGCAGTCGGATCAGGACTTCCCCTTGCTGGTGAACGATGGATTCAACCTGGGGGTGATGCTGCACTTTCTCTGGAAGGAAATTCCCTTTATCACCCTGATTTTGCTGGCGGTGCTGCGGGGCATTGATCCGGCCTATGAAATTCAGGCGCGGGCACTGGGGGCCACCCGCTGGCAGTGCTTCTGGAACGTCACCCTGCCCATGATGCGATCGGGCATCCTCTCCGCCAGCCTGATTGTTTTTGGCTTTATCTTCGCCTCCTTTGAGGTGCCTTTTTTGCTGGGGTCTACCCGGCCCCGCGCCCTGCCCGTGCTGGTGTACCGGGCTTTCACCGACACCGACCTGAGCAAACGACCGGAGGCGATCGCCCTGGGCCTCATTCTTTCGCTAATTTCCATCGCCATCATCGCTGCCTACCTTTGGCTGACGGTACGTCCCTCCAAACCTTCATCTTTGGAGCAGTAGCTATGTCTGGAGGAATTCTCCCTAACCACAGTGTGTTTGCTTCGCTAAGAACGACTTTGCTCCTGGGCATCATCGGCGTGTTGTTCCTGCCGTTTTTGCCCCTGCTTGTCTGGTCTCTGGCGGAAGGGTGGTACTTCCCCGACCTGATGCCCCCCCAGTGGACGCTGACCCACTGGACGCAGATTCTTTTCTCTCCGGGATTGCGAGTCGGGGAAGGGCTGCTGCAAAGTCTGGCGATCGCCCTCACCACCACCACCCTCTCCCTGCTGGTGGGGCTGCCCGCCGGACGGGCCTTGGGCCTGATGGACTTTCCCGGCAAGGCGGTGCTGAAGCTGGTGCTGCTCACCCCCATCATTGTTTCTCCTTTGGCGACTTTGATGGGCATTCAGTTCATCCTGATTCGCCTGGGGCTGAGCGGCACCCTGGCGGGGGTGGTGCTGGTGCATTTGATGCCCACCATTCCCTACATGACTTTGGTGCTGGCCAGTATGTTTGCCAACTTTGATGTGGGCTATGAAATTCAGGCGCGATCGCTGGGGGCCTCACCTCTTCAGACCTTTACCCAGGTGACCCTACCTTTGATCGCCCCCGGCATCGGTGTGGGCGCACTGTTCGCCTTTTTGATTTCCTGGAACGAGTTTCTGCTCACCTTCATTGTGGGGGGCGGCCAGGTCTTTACCCTCCCAATGGTACTGTTTACCCTGCTTCAGGGAGGAAATAATGGCCTGGTGGCCGCCGTTGCCATTACTTCGGTCATTCCTGGCCTGGTGTTTCTTGTCTTTGCCAGTCGGGCGTTGCAGCACGATGCTGCCCTGGGAGGTTTGGGCAATGTTTGAACGGTCGGTGGGGGCAAAGGACGTTTGCCGCCTCAGGTAAACGGTCGGTAGGGGCAAATGGCCATTTGCCCGTACGGTGTCGGTAAAATCCATTCTCAAAAATCTCAGTCGGGAAATACAGTCGCGATGTCCTATTTGACCCTCAAAAACGTCACTAAGCGGTTTCGGCGCGTCGCTGCCGTGAGCAACCTCTGGCTGGAGGTATCCCAGGGGGAAATTCTCTCCCTGCTGGGGCCGTCGGGCTGCGGCAAGTCCACCACCTTGCAGATGATTGCGGGCATCCTCCAGCCGGACGGGGGAGAGGTGGAGCTGGCGGGGCAGGGGCTGAACGGTCTGCCCCCGGAGCGGCGGGATGTGGCTCTGGTGCTCCAGCGAGGCTTGCTGTTTCCCCATCTCACGGTGGGGGAGAACGTAGCCTTTGGTTTGAAGATGCGGGGGATGAACCGGGCGGAGCGGGAAACAGAGGCGATCGCCATCCTCCGACAAATGCAGCTCGATGGCTTTGCTGACCGTAAACCGGCGGAACTGTCGGGGGGGCAGGCCCAGCGGGTGGCTTTGGCGCGATCGCTGGTGATTCGCCCCAAGCTGCTGCTGCTAGATGAACCCTTCTCTGCCCTGGATGCCAATCTGCGAGAGGACATGCAGGATCTGGTGCGGCGGCTCAATGCCCAGACGGGCATCACTATGGTGCTGGTCACCCACGACCAGGTCGAGGCGGTGATGATGTCGAGCCGCATTGCTCTGATGCAGGATGGCTACCTGCGCCAGGTCGCCCCGCCAGAGCAGCTTTACCGCCAGCCCGTGGACGAGTGGACAGCCCGATTTCTGGGCGGCGTCAATTTCTTTCCAGCCCAGGCCCAGGGGAGCCGCTGGCAACTGCCCGGTGGTCAAATCCTAGTGCACGCCTCCCCCCATGACCACCACGGTCCCATCCAGGTCACCCTGCGCCCGGAGCAGGTCCAGGTGATGGCGGAACCCCTCTGTCAGACCAATCTGCTGAAAGCCACGGTAATTACTAACCGCTTTACGGGGGTGCAGCGTCGCCTATCGCTGATGACCGATGCGGATCTGTCTTTGCAAGCATGGGTGCCGCCCACCCAGGACTTTGCGGTGGGGCAAACGGTGTGGGTGCATCTGCCGCCGGAGGCGCTATGGGGGTTTGTTGGGGAGGGGGTTCAGGGCGATCGCCCCGTTGTGGATTGCCCCATTGTGGTGGAGGCAAATGGCCATTTGTCCGCCTAACCCCGGCCATCGACCCGTAGGGGCAAATGATCATTTGCCCCTACGGATGGTTCAAATATTTCTCAAAACTTTGATTGTCTGCCTTTGATTGTCTGCCTTTGATTGTCTACTTTTGACCATCTACCTTTGCTGGATCGACCATGAGCCATTCTGATTTTCCCAAACCAATTCCGCTCCGATTGCCCCGTCGCCGCTTTCTGCTGCTCTCGGCGGGGGCCTGTCTGGCGACGCTGGCCACCAATTGTGCCCGCAATGAGTCCTCCCCCTCGGCCACCGCTGAGCTAGATCTGGAAACCGCCACCTGGGACGACATCCTGGCGGCGGCGCGGGGCAGCACCGTCAACTGGGCCATGTGGGGCGGTAGTGACAATGTCAACGCCTTTGCTGATGAGTGGGTAGCCGATCAACTCCAAACCAAGTACGGCATTACCCTCAACCGCGTGCCTTTGACGGATACCGTAGAAGCCGTGAACAAGGTGGTGGGCGAGGTGCAGGCGGGCCTTACTACGGGGGGCAGCATTGACCTGATCTGGATCAATGGCGAAAACTTCCGCACCATGAAACAGGGGGATTTGCTGTATGGGCCGTTCACCGACAAACTGCCCGCTATGGAGTACTACGACCTGAATAATCCCTCAGTGATTGCTGACTTTGGCCTGCCCATTGATGGTTATGAAGCGCCCTACACCGGGGCGTATTACATCATGGCGATGGATGGGGCCAGGGTGAACGAGACTCCCCAGGATTTGCAGGAACTGCTGACCTGGGCGGAGGCCAATCCGGGACGGTTCGCCTACGTCGCGCCCCCCGCCTTTGACGGCAGCCGCTTTTTGCTGACGGTGCTGTACGGCGTTACGGGCGGCTATGAGCAGTACGCCGGAGCCGAGTTTGACGAGGCTTTGTGGAACCAGGCGGCTCCCCAGGTGGTGGACTACCTGAAGGCCCTGGAACCCCATCTCTGGCGCAGCGGCGACACTTATCCCCCCACGGCCACCCGTCTCCATGAACTCTTTGCCAACGGGGAAATCTGGATGATGCCCGTGTTTATTGCCCGGATCGCCGAAGGGCTGGCGACGGGACAGTTTCCAGCCACGACCCAGGCGTTTACTCTGCCGGGGGTTTCCCTCAATGACCCGTCCTTCACGGCCATTCCAGTCAACGCCAGCAATCCGGCAGCGGCAATGATTTTGGCCAATATTCTCTCCAGCCCGGAGGGCCAGCTCCAGAAGTTCAAGCCCGAGGTGTGGGGCGACCCACCGCTGCTGGATGTGCAGAAAGTTTCCCCAGAACTCCAGCAGGAATTTGCCCAGGTGGAACAGGCTTACGGCATCCCCTTGAAGGAGCTGGCGGCCACGACCGTCCCTGTGGTCAACGCCGAATACACCACCCGGCTGGAGCAGCTTTGGGAAGAAGAGATCGCCCTGTAGGAGACGCAAAATGCAAGCGCCAGAAAAAACCATGATTTTCAAAGAACGACCCTCGCGGGAGAAAGGGGTGATTGCAGGCGATCGCCTCCAGGAACTCCACCTCTATCCCGGCAACCGGTGTAACCGCGACTGCGACTTTTGCACCGTGTTTGGCACCCCCAAAGGCTGGTATCACGAATACACCGCTGAGCACCTGGATGCGGTACTCAACACCGTGGTTCAGCAGGATTTGGGCACCGTTAAGTTCTACGGCGGCGAACCAACTCTGAACCACGAGAATGTGATGTGGGCGATCGCCCATTTACGTGAAAGGGGCTTCCCAGGGGCGATCGTCATCTACTCCAACGGCATCCAGGCGGAGCGGCTGCTAGGTATCCTGGCCTCCGATCCTTTGGCAAAAACCACCGCTTCCCTCAACTACTCCATTGCTACTGGGGACGGTGCGCCCCAGATGCCCCAAAAATCCCTGGCCCTGCTGGAGGACTACGAGCGGCAGCATCCAGGGGCGATCGCCATTGGCCACCCCGACATTGTGGACTCCGGTCGGGGCGTCGATCCCTTCACCGGGGAGGTATCCCGCCCCAAAACCAACCACCGCTGCCCCCACTGCTACCCGGTGCTGACGACGGCGGGTCAGTTCCACGCCTGCCCGTTCGCGGTGGAAAATGCCTCCCCCCATTTCCACCTCGGCGACCTGGACAGCCGCCCAGACACCGTCGCCCAAAACTTCCGGGCCTTCCTCCACTGGCTCGACACCGTCCACGAACCCTACGCCCAGCAGCACGACCTCCCGGCCTGCACGGTCTGCTGGAAGCATCTGGAGAATTTGCCCACGCCCAAGTTTGAAAATGAGGGGGGCAGAGAGCGGTAAGTCCCCCGCTATGTTAAAAATCCGTGGCTGCTCCTCGCGCAATGCCGGTAATTACCCGACTACCGACTGCTGGCGGCGATCGCGGAAGAAAGCATTAATCGTTTCCTGGCTCACTAAGGGGTCGTTATTGGTGGAATGAACAATGGCGTAGCCACGGGCCACCAGTTCAGCGGGTGGAAATGGTAGGCCGAGGTAGTCAATGCCAAAGGGTTCTCCTGCGCGGTTGAAGTCCGCCATTTGGTAGCCCAGATAGCGGGTATGAATCGCGAGTAGAAAATCCTCGCCCATGTTCATATACAGCCATTGCTCGGGGTGGTCGAGTTCTCCCCTTTGGTAGAGCTGCTGAATGAGAGGAAAGGACACCGCGTAGCTGCCGCCCTGACAGTGTTCGGAGGGTTCATAGCCATTGGCGATCGCCGTACGAATGACATCACTCATCCGCCGAAACACCGGGCGATGGGTCAGAAAATACAGCAGCGAAAGGTGGTTTTTCTTGAGATCTTTAAACCCAATCCCATTTGCATAGGCCGCAATGCGGGTAGACCACTTGGGTGCTCGCCGTACCTCCCCCTGGGGCGTCACCTGGTAGGTACCAATCAGCCCCACTTCCGGATGCTGCTCAAAAAACTGACTAATGCTTTCGGAGAAAGAATCGATGACCAGGGCATCGGTGTCCAGCTTGAGTAAGTAGGAAAAAGGTTGGTAGTGTTCGTAAGCCCGTTTCATTCCCAGCAGGTTACGACTGCACCCCCGTCCCCAGATGCCATCCGACCATTGGGAGTGCCAGGGGCAGTGAACCGACGTGAGCTTGCCGCCGTAGCGCTGCTCCAGCCCTTGTAATCGGTGGGGATCGGGGGCATCATTGATGGCCACCATACCTTTGATACCCGGTTCATAGTGAAAGAGGCTATCAAGGGCTTCCATGGCGTCAGCAAGATGGGTCTGTTTAGGGCCAACGTGAATCAGGCCGACAAAATTCTGGGTTTGTTTGGCGATCGCTGGTTGAGGGGCCATTGACTGCATCTGTCGTTAGAGTTAACTGCCTTTGAAAATGGATTAACAAACCTACGTACCTTGAGCTTTAGCAAGGATTTGACACTGCCAAGCCCAGCTCAATAAAGCAGTTTATTAACCCACGCTCCTTAACAGATACTTGATCCCAATGACTGCATTAACCATCAAAGGTCAGACTTTGAGGAACTTTACCAAAGGAAGAGGAGGGTTTTAAGGAGATTTTTGAGAATGATCCTATAGCCCTACGGGCTAAGGTTTGAGTGTGGAACCCCCGCGACGCGGTAGGGCTGATTCATTCTAACTAGAGGGAAACTCCAGCATGGGCAACAACTGGTTCAAGTCGTTGCGCAGCAGGTCGATTGCTGTCGTAATCGAGGTGTAACCCGCTCGACGGAATAGGGTAATGA